>NZ_JAMYTF010000007.1:0-256054 GCF_040322295.1 Mesorhizobium sp. M0159 | reverse complement strand
TTGCGGCGGCCCCCCCGGCATGCCCCCGCCCTGCCCCCAAACAAATCCCCAATACACGCCTCCTCAAAAACAAAAACCCCCCCCCCACATTCCGGGGGGCCGGGCTCCAACTGAACGTCACTATTTCGTCGGGCTTGGGCGGCTTACTCCTCCTTCACCGGCCCGAACCGGCGCACGATCATTTCGAAGACGATGTCCGAAATCCACATGGCCGAGACGCCGATTAGGAACGCCGCGGCCAGCGTCGTGGTGTCGTCGTCCGGAGAAGGAATGGGCAGGCCGGCGGCGCGGAAATAATGCACGACCGGCAGCGTCAGATAGGCCGCCGCCAGCGCGCCGCAGATCGGCGAGGCCACCATTTCGCGGACCTTGTAGCGATGGCGCGACAAGGCCCGCAAAATGCCGCCGGACAGGCCGGCGACCAACACCGGCGCCTTGATGCCCAGGACGTCGAGCAACTCGTGCATCATGGCGTCCACCCGCACCATCTGGCGCCCTGCCCGTTGAAGGCATTCATCTCGTCGAGCTCGGGCCGGGTCATGGCGGCGACCACGGCCGCCGATGGCCGGCGCGGCTGGTTATGGTCGCACCAGACCTGGCGCGGATTACCGGCCGGCGCGGTTGTCGTGCAGCCGGCGAGCACCAGGCAGAGGATCAGCGCCTTGCCCATTTCCCAGCCTCCGCTCTGGCTGCCGCATCGGTCATGCCGGCGGCCTTGCGCTCTTCGGCGGCGGCCTCGCGGCTCATTTCCAGGCGGTCTTCGGCGGCCGCGACTTTTGCCTCGGCCTGTTTGACCGCCTCCTTCTTCGCCCGGTTGATGCCGCCGGCAACATAAAGGCCGATGCCGCCGGCCGCAGCGGCCAATACCGTCATGACGACCTTGTTGCCGAGGATGGCGCTGAGAATGGCGAGGAGTGCGGCCATCACAAATCCTCCGCGCGGCGGCGGCGCAGGAACTCGGTCAAAACGCCGTTGATCACAAGAAACCAGGGGAACCATTCCCCTGGGATAATCGGCGAAAGAACCTGCGGGTCGACATAGGTAACGACGGTCGCGATAACGCCGATGGCCGCCTGAAGCCGCGCCCAGAATATTGTTTCGCTGCCGCGGAAGAAGCTCTTGATCCGGGTCCACATGTCATTTCCTTCCAAACAGTTTCAGGATGGCTGATAGTTTCAGGATGGCTGCGATCAGCGCTGCCCAGAGGCCGGGCCTGGCGGCAGGCACGGGAGGTGCAGAGGACGCGGGCGCAGCGGTCGCTTGCGGAACGGCAATTGGCTTAGCGGGCTCTGGCGGGACTGCGGGGACGACCGCCGATGACACCGGACCGGCAGACGGCCAGGGCGTGTCCTTGATGCGCGACCATTTGCGATAGGCCTCGGCAAGCCTGGTATCGTAGGCGTTCTTGCGGTAGCCGGCGCCGTTGTAGCCCTTGGCAAAAGCAGCCCAGTCATGATTGCGCAGATTGCCGTCGAGCCGCTTCGCGACGATGAAATCGATCGCCGCACCGAGCTGCAGCGCCTCGTCCGCCATCATTGCCTCGGCCATCGCCTGCACGGTAAGGAAGCCCGCGGCCTTGAAATTCTCGCCGAGGACCTGACCCAGCCCCCACGAAGCGGATTTGAGCGCCGCGGTTTCGTCGATCGCGCAAGCTGCCCTGAGCCGTGGGTAGCTATCCCTGGGATAGGGCTTCTCGCCCCACTTCGGATAAGCGAGGCCGGCGGCTACCGCTTGTGCCCGCTTGGCACCCGACAGGTTGCGGTAGAAGACGTGCGGTTCGAACAGGATGACCGGCCGGCCAACGGCGTCGAAGCCGTGCCCGCTGGTTTCAACATCGAGGAACGCGTGCATCTCGTCCTCGCCGACGCCGATCCGGGCACCGAGTTTCGGCAAGTCTATATCATCGAGGCGCCTGGCGGCGCCCCTGAACGTCATGTCCATGGGCAGTCCTTTCCGCCCTCGCGGGCAAGGTTTTGAGGTTGAAAAAGCAGATGCGTGGCGGCAAAGCAGAATTGGGCGGCAGCCCGTGCCGATGTTGCAAGGAAGGTTGATGTTTTCGATCCGCCGTGTGAAATGGCCGCGGGATGGTGCACATGTCTGATGATGAACAAACAGCTGCGGCGCGCTGGTCGGTGAAGTCCGAACTCCGCGCCGTCGGTCGCGACAAGCCGCTGCTGCTGGTGCTGGCGGCGATCCTCTGCCTCTATTGTGCGTTTATCGCCGGACCGATCGTCTATGCGGTGCTGGCCATCAACGGCATTGCGGATTTCTTCAAATGAAGCCGGTTCCGGCGATCTCGCTCCGGTCCCGGTTCCTGTGTCTACCGCGCCCGAAATTGCTCGACCTGGATGAAATTGCTTAGCCGGGATGAAACTGTTCCCGTCTATCGTTCGTACCTGTAGCGGGTACGGGAGGACACGTGACGATAAGAATCAGGCTTCCAGGCGGGACTTTGAAGATCAAGAAAAGGGACGAGCTGCGGCGTCGCGAGCAGAACCGCGAGGTGCCGGTTTGGCAGGTCGGCAATTACTTCGTCATCTGGTGGCCGAGCGGCGTGTCCGATCGCCCATCGTCGCCCAGAAAATCCTCGCCCAGGAAATAGCCCGCGCACCAGACGATGCCGACTGAGCAATGACGCCTCCGTGCGGGATCGGAAACCGCCGTGCGCGCCAAACCTCCGAAGACCGCTCGATAAATCCCAGAAAAAGTCAGCGGGCAGGCATTGACTCTTCCGCAACGGAAGGTCTCTGATGCTGCATTGCACAATGGGATGGCGGAATCGATGGCGGTGCGTATCAGGATGCCTGGCGGCACACTGAAGGTGAAGGTGTACCGCGAATTGCGCGACCGCGAGCGCGCCCGCCGCATACCCGTCGTCAAGATCGGCCGGGTTTATTTCACCTGGTGGTCGAACCGCCAGCGCCTGATTGATGATCAGTCGCCAGGGTGACGCATGAATTTTTTCGGCTGCCATGCGCCTGGGAAAGCCCGCCCCGACCTCCGCCGGCCAGCTTGCAAAATAAGTTGATGAGGCCGCTGTTGACTCTTCCGTAACGGAAGGTCTCTACTTCCGCATTGCACGAAAATTGCTGCGTTGCACAACGGGAGTTGGACCGATGGCAGTGCGTATCAGGTTGCCTGGCGGCACTCTGAAGATGAAGACCTATCGTGAGTTGCGGGCCAGGGAACGCGACCGCCGCGTGCCTGTGATGAAGATGGGCTCGCTGTATTTTGTCTGGTGGTCGAAAAGCCAGGAACCTCACCAGAAGCCGCAGGACAGCAGACGGTAGCGGCTCCGCCGCGGTGGGTCTGCGTCGGCGATGAACCCTGACAATTCCGAAATACTGCCCAGCTGTAGGATTTCTGGTCGGCCTGCTGTGCCATTGTTGGTGCGCACAGCATCCCGAGCGGCCTCGCAGAGCAATTCTTCTGACGAACTTTTCGGCGATTTTCAAATGGCCTCCAGACAGGCGGACACGCGCGTTTGCAAGCTTGCAAACCGCCGCCGCTTGTCGCAAATAATTGTCCGCGGGCGGGCGATCAGGAGTCATCCATTGATGAATGTCCAATCGCGCATGCATGCTTTCCTTCGCTCAAGCCCCCTCCGATATTATTTTCACCTCGCAAAGGCTCGCCTTGCAGGGTCTCCGCAATCAGACGAAAGTGTGATCCTGTCGCAGATTGTTGGCCAAAGCCCGAAAACGTTCTTGGAATTTGGTTTCCATCCGACGGAGTACAACTGCATTGGGCTTAGTGAATTCAGGGGTCTGCTCGTCGACGGCGACGCAACGACCGTGCGGTTGGCGCGCTCGCTGCTTCCAAAGCGGATTGAAGTGCGCCAGAGCTTCATTGATCTCAACAACATCGAAAGTCTCGCCACGCATTTTCCGCAACTTGGAGTGCTTTCCGTCGATGTCGATGGAAACGACTACTGGTTTCTGCAAGCCTTGCTGCCAGTGCGCCCGGCCGTCATTGTCGCGGAGTACAATGCCAGCTTCGGGCTCAACCCCGTCACCGTGCCATACGATCCGTCGTTCGATAGGGCCGCAAAGCACGAAAGCGGTTGGTATCACGGCGCCTCGATCACCGCTCTGACGCAGCTCTGCAATAGTCACGGCTACAAACTCGTCGCTGTCTCGGCGGCTGGCGGCAACCTGTTCTTCTTGCCGCAGACTGTGGCCTTGCCCGGACTAGAGCCTGTGGAGGCGTACCGCGAGAGTGCACTTCGCAACGGCTGGTCAGGAACCACGGCGAAGGAGCAATGGGAGCGGATCAAGCACATGCCCTTCGTGACTGTGAGCTAACCGTGTGATGAGCATTAACCCAAAGGCATCATTTCACGACCCGGTCAGGCCGCACCAGGGCGTCAGCAGGGACGTCGGTTCGCACTATGGAACCGGCGGAGATAATCGCCCGATCGCCGATCGTGACACCCTTCATGATCATGGCACTGTTCCCAATCCAGACATCGTCTCCAATCACGATCGGAGCTGAGCGGATGCCAGGGTCGACTCTAGGATGGCCCCGCTTGAAGATGGCTTGCATCTGCGCGAAGCGCTTCTTCGGGTCCATAGGATGCGAGTTGGTGTCGTGGATCGCCACACCCCATGAGACGTGTACCCGCTTTCCGATCTTGATCCCCACCGGGTCTGACGACCAAATCGTCGAGCTTGGGCCAAGATAGAACCAATCATCAATGTTGATCCGACCCTCGTGGGCAAAGACCTGCAAATGCCCATCCAAATGGCTGTCCGCGCCGATTGAGACGCGAGACCGGTCACCGTGGATATTAAAGATCTCTGCCCCGGCGCCGAACTTCGTGCGCGGCCCGATGACGGCATTCTCCCTAGCGGCGCCCGTGGCGATCCACGACCAAAAGCGGCGGCGAAGAGTGAGAACGGTGGAGAAGACGCGCATTCGCGAACATCTGCCACACAGGACCATTCCAGTCTAGGCTCCGAAGAAGCCTCGGCGCGACAGACAACGGAGTTCCTCAGCGTCGAAAGTTCCGTGACGCAGACTGCCCGCAGCATTCGGATGGAGCTCATCGCCCATGTAAAGCAACGAGGTCAGGTAGCCGATGCCACTCTCACCACCTACGTCGATTAACGGTATGGACAGCAGCTTCGCCACTTCGCGCTCGGCGTTGAAGAACTGGTCCATGGTGTTGCCCTGGCCATTCACCCGACCTATCCGGTGCGTCGCGTGTCCAGGGCCGCCGCTGTAGGTGCCAATCATGACGATCTTGGCGTTCGGCGCACGCGCTCGGATGGCGGCGCACGCCGCCCACAGCGAACCATAGTGAGTGGCGTAGGTCGTGTCGCCGAGAGCGCCCAGGGGCGTCTCCTGCGCGCCAAAGGCGTTCGGGCCCGGCTCCAGGATTACCAACTCCGCGTCGACCGGAATATTGGTGATCGCATTGGACATTCCGTAGCTCGGATAGGCGGTGGTGCTCAGCCCCAAGGCCGAGCCACTGACTGCTAGATTGGTAGGGACCATACCGGTCAGACCGGCGAGGACGGGAACGTAGTAGGCTCCGGCCGAAATACTAGAGCCGATCAGCGTCAATTTCTTACCAACCAGGGCGGCCGAGCCGTCGTCATATGGATCGCCGCCGATGTTGGCCGGATCCGACAGTAGGCCAAGATACAGAGCGCCATTGGCGACTGCCGTCACGCCGGCGCTTTTGGTCCAGGCCGAGTTGGAGAGGTTTTCCGAAGACGAGAAGACATTCGGCCCACCATTGATGCTTAGAGCCGACCTTTGGACATAGAATCCAGACACACCATCGCCGACATACGGGTGACCGCCAGCAGACGGGAAAATACGCTGTTGCCAGTTCGTCGCGGCCGTGGCCGTTGCCGTCTTCGTGACCGTGCATTCGTACCAGCCGTTGCCAAGAGCGACGATGCTCGCGCCCGTGCCGGTCGCAGTCCCGGTGTCGAGATTGAAGGTGCAGTCGAAGATGACGGCGTTGTTGGAGTAGAGATTGAGACGATTGCGTTCGGCCTTTTTGGCGGTGACTTTCCAGACGATATTGTCGCCATTGACCACGGACCTGCCCTGATAAACGGAAGGATTGCCAGAGCCGACCATTTCGACAAGCTTCGATGCCGTCATTCGGCCTCTGACGGTCACGTCGAGGCCATCGACAAGCGGAGGCAGGGAGATCAGCACCGGTTCATAAGGGCTGACCGTGGTGGTAACCGTCACGTTCTGCTTCGTGAAGGCGGCGTTGGCGGGGTCGCTGCTCGGGAACAGGTTAGCCGGCAGGCCCTGCTTGCGCAGCACGATACTGCGAATGTACATACCGCTGGTTCCATCGCCGGTGAACGGAAAAACGCCAGCAGCCGACATGCGTGCCTGCACATTGTTCGTAATATTTGCCGCAGCCAGGACGACAGCCTTGCACTCGTACCAGCCGGAGCCAATATCCATGATGGCAGCGCTGACGAGGTTCGCGCCAGAACTGCTTGAGACGATACCCTCCTCAAGATTGAAGTTGGCTGTATAGGCCGCACCAGCCCCCGCGTGAATAAGCTGCAGAATGCTTCGCTCTCCAGCTTTGGCAATGGCAATGTGCTCGATCGTGTCGCCCGACACAAAAGAGTAGGATCGGTATACAGATGGGCTGACTGATCCGGCCGCCTCAGTTAGCCTGGCGGTCGGAACGCTAAGGCCTTCGATCATTGCTAGGCTATCGACGCTCGAAAGGAGAGCAGCCGTTGCCGCGCGAACGCCCGTGTCGGCCGCCACAGGCCCTGCCCCGACATTGTACAACCCCAACGAACCAGTCGAAACTTCGGTCCAGAAATACTCGCCGACATCGACATTCCTGCCCAGCACCGCCGCTGCGGCGGCGCCGGCGAGCCCTGCCGACGCCGCAAAACTGAACGTCGGCGCCACTGTGTAGGAGCCCGGCGCCGTGATCAGTATCTGCGTCAGCGCCCCGCCCGCCACGACGAAGCGGCCGGCAGCGCCCGAGCCAGTTCCGCCGGTAAACGCCAGGTCGAACGTGCCATTGGCGCCGCCCGAGCCTGGCGTGATCGCACCGTTGCCGGCGACGCCGAAGCCGATTGCCGCCGCCGTCGTCGGGAAAATGCCCTTGCCGTAGAGCGAAGCGTCGCGTGCGGCCTGGGCGCTGATGACGGCGGCCGCGGCGGCTACGGCATCGGAATTGGTCGCAGCCCGGTCGGCGGCGGTTTGGCCGGCATTCGCGGCGGAAGCGGCGGCACTGGCGGCTGCCTGGCCGGCGCTGGCTTCGGCAGCATCCTTCAGCGCCTGGGTTTCATCGCGCAGCGCTTCGACCTCATCGACCACGTCGGCGATGTCGGGCGGAACGGATGCGGCGACGGTGATGGCATCGGTGCCGACGGCCGGCTCGTCGGCCGTGAACTCGAACACGCGGCCGGCATTGACCGATCCGATCTGGGTATGGACCGTCGTGCCCTTCTGCAGGGTGCGGGTAGTGCGGGCATCGGCGGCGCGGAACCATTCGCCTTCGCTCGCGGTGTAGATGCCGTTCTGCGTCGGGTCGGCCTGGTCCTTGACCAGCACGCGGTCGCCGATTTCGGCCGGCACGCCGTCGATGGCCTGCAGGCCGTGCAGGAGGATGTCGGCCGTGGTTGCGAGGCGCACGGGTTCGCGTTCGCCGGTCAGGAGACGAACGGCGGCAGTTGCAGGTCGGGACATGAGGGCTTGCTCCATAAAAAAGCCCCGCATAAGCGAGGCTGGAAGGGGTTCGGTGCTGGTGTGGGAAAGCTAAGCTACGCGGCCGGACACCGCGCTATCCGGCGCAGCCGGTGATTTACATTTTTCAGACAGCGAGCGGCAACGCGGTCCAGGGCTACAGCAATCCGCCAATCAGCCTTCTTGTGCCGCCCATGGCCGCCAGCCCGCAGGCCATGCCGGCGCAGTCGGCGACCCAGTCGAGGATATCCATATCGCGCGCGATCAGCTGCGCGCCTTGAAGCAGCTCGATCGCCGCGCCGGTAAGAGCGAGGAGCAGGACCAGTCTCGTCTTGTGTTCCGGCCAGCCGAGGCTTCCGAGCGCCGCCAACACGGCGAAGGCGGCTGCGTGGTTGAGCTTGTCATGCTGGAAGGTGAAGCCCATGTCCAACTCCTGCAGGAACCGCACCGGCGAAAGCGCGAGCAGGAGAACGCCGGCCAAGGTGAGCAGAAAAACGATCCTTGCCATGGTCGGAAAAGAGTCTGTGCGCAACAGGTCAATCCTTCATCTGGGATGGGAGGCGATCCAGAAGGCACCACCGACTGGTACCGCTCTGCGGTTAGCAGGCCATAAGCCAGCATCGTGACCACAATCAGACCGCTGTCCCGATGGCGGCACCAACCCCCGGCCTGGTTGCCATCGCCGGAGTGGCATACTCACTGGTGATCGCGCCAGCGCTGATCCGGTCGAGCCGGCTGCCGGGTACGGGGTAGTATGTTGATACATGATCTGCCCCACCGTCGCCTGGTGGTATCTCATGAGACACATCCATATTCCAGCCTGTGTCCGGATCCTTGGGCAAGGACCTGAACCCAAAACGTCTACCGACGAAAGATCGTCGCTGCGAGCGGAACCAGCGCCTGTCTTCACTATCCTTGCTTGACGTCGAAAGGCTCAATAACAGCAGAGGGGGTTCCCAACTGCTCGAGCAAATCCAGCACGCGCTCCGAGACAACAAGGCGTAGGTCCCGAGCGATGCCGAAATCATCGCGGCCTGCTTGTCCATTAATCTTCAGCCAGACGAAAGCTGGAAGTTCCACCTCGGGCTGCAGTTCACGAAAATCCTCGGACGTCGTGACCTCAACATGGGCGAACGTTGCACCGGAGAAGCCAACTTCCAACAAAGCGCGCTTGGCCTCCTCGGTCACAAGAAAGCAAGGAAATGTTGTGATGAGCACGTCACCGAACCATCCCTCCATTTGGTAAATAAGCTTGCTTACGACAGGTGGGTGGACACTCGTATCAAGGACAGTTCCTTTGCCGAAGCCGCCGGCAACATCGGGTTTTCTGTAGAAATATTGCATCATTGAACTGTCGATTGGTTGAGTGGATGGCCGTGCCCATCCAGGTAACTTCCGGCGTGCCGTGACTACCCATTGCTTTATTGCCGAGACCATCCCTGCCCCTTCGGCCGTCAGCCGTCGAACGGCTTGATGGTAGCGGAAGGGAGACCTCGTTCATCAAACACCTCGAAGACTCGCTCCGATAAGACGAGGTTAAGGTTCTTGGCTATGCCGAAGTCATCGTGACCCGCTTTCCCACTCACCTTCAGCCACACGAAAGATGGAAGCTCTACCTCGGGCTGAAGTTCGCGGAAATCTTCGGACGTTGTGACTTCAACAGGGGCGAATGTCGCTCCGGTGAAGCCGATTTCTGACAACGCGTGCGCGGCCTCTTCCGTCACGAGGAAACATGGAAAGCTTGTTATAAGAACATCACCGATCCATCCCTCCATCTGGTACACAAGCTTGCTCACGATAGGAGGGTGGACGCTGGTATCCATGACAGTGCCGTCACCCAATCCGCCGGCCACATCGGGCAGAATGTCAAAGTATCTCATCATTCACCTATTGGCGGATAGAACAAATGTCCATACTTCTTGTCGATTTCGGTAACATAGTCAAGGACCTTCTGACGGGTGGCATGAGGGTTTTTCTTATAGAAATATTCCCACTCGCTCCGAATTACCTTCAGGTGCAAAATTATGTCGAACTCGTTCCGGATTCCACGAAGATTCTCGATTGAATGCAGCTCTTTCTCTGTAAAAAGCCCGGGATACCTTTTAAAAACTCCCTGCTCGACGCCATGATGCACTCTATAGTCGCTTTTGTTGAGACTAGGATTCGCATCGAAAAAGACTTTTCGATAGTCGTTGGATGGAGCCCACCCAACCTTCGCCCCGGCATGTTTAACTTTGGACGTATCCCTGGCAAGCATCGCAGCTAATAGCGCGGTTTCAACTGCACTGTCGGATATTTCGCCGGGTGGTGTCTTCCGGCGTGGCATTGGTGGCGAGACCGAGCGCGCAAGCGCTTGCTGGTGCCTAAGGGTTTCGGCATCGACCCCACGAACAAGTGCCTCGCCGCCTTCGACTAGGTCAGTCGGCCGCCTCGAAAATATTGAGAGTTTCTCTACCCAGGGCTTGGCAATCTTCGCCGCGGCGCGTTCCAGGGCCACGGCCGCCAACCTATCGCCAGGAATTGCGCCCGCGGCATTGAGCAGTGTTTCTTCGTAGTTGCCTTCCAGCGCTGCATTTCCAGCCTTCTCCAGTGCAAATGACGTCCCCAACGGCGTGAAGTCGGCCACCGAGATGCTGTCTTCGCCAAGCCCATCGGAGCCCACGAGTTTTTGTGCGAGACGACGCCACAGGCTCCCCCGCTCACTGTCGCCGGCTATCAATCTCCCGAGCCACTCTTGATTCGTCGGTAAGTAGTTGGTGAGTTCCGCGTTTGATACCGATCGTCCTGGCTCGACAGTGTTGGCTAAATCGAGCAGCATCATCGGGTCGACTACAGCTGCCCGGACCGACCTATCCGCGATGCTGTTATCTGTTTGGGACGCGCTGGTCTGAAACAGGTGGCTGAGCACCGCTTCGCGCGCGGCTTGATTCGGTAGCGCGGCGAACACATTGCGCAGCTCTGTGGTCTGGTCTTGCGGCTGGGCCTTGAGTCTGCCGACAATGTCCTCAGCGACAGAGTTGGGTAGCGGCTGGGCGGTCTCAAAACCCAACTGTTGCTGGGCGGCGATGGAGCCAATGATCGCCGCCCGATAGTCTCCCGGCCTCGACAGGTTGCTCCAGGCCGCATCAAGGTTCGCGAATGCCTCGCGGACATAGCCGCCCGGATCGGCCTGCCTGGCCTTGAACGTCAGGTCCGCGGCGGTGGCGATAGCGTCATGGCGCGCCTTGTCCACTTCCGGCGTTGAACTATCAGCGGTGGGGTCGGCGTCCTTGACCATGGCCCGCACGGCGTTATTCGACAGGTCGCGCATGCCGTGGAATTGACGATTAACCTCAACGGTCCTGTTGAACGCCTCGAAGCGCCTGGCGCCTTCGGTAGCGCCATAGAGAGCGACGAACTGTTCCGGCGTTGGGATCGGGCCGGAATAGGTTCCATTGTCCCTGATGTCGGCCGGCGCATTCTGCTCGGCCAGGATAATGTTTGTGCGTTTTTCGACTTGCCGCATCGCGTCGGCGGCTCGGGCCTGCTGGACCAACCCTGGCCGCTCTTCGGGGGCAATGTCGTCCCCAAAAGCCTGCGCCAACGTTTGGTCCGGCGTAAGCTTGCCTACGCGGTCACGGAGCGAAGCCGGTGCGGCAGTTCCATCCGCCGGAGGCCCACTCACAGCCTCGACGGTATCGTCCTTGGTCCTGCCGTCAGTCGCTCCCGACCCCCCACCCAGCATCCCCGCAGCGCGCTTCGGGTCTTGGGCGATCATCGCCTGGACGAGCGCCTTTGCCGCGTTGCTGCGCCAGGCGGCCTCGGCAGCTTGCCGGGCCACCGGGTTGCCCATCTTGCCGATCAGGTCGAGCCCGCTCTGCCTGATCGCCTCGAACGTGCCGCTGTCGTCCGGGTCGCCCTGCGCGATGGCGCTTGTGTAACCGTCCTCGACCTTGCTCCACTCGGCCTGCTCATAGTTCTGGCGCCGCGCGTGCTGCTGCGCGGCCATGCGCGCCGAGCCGGCGAGCCGCAGAGCCTGCTTTTGGGCGAGGAAATTGGCGCGTTCGCCCTCCGGCACTTTCGCCACGGTGTCGTCGAAGATCTGGTCGAACAGGCCGGGCTTGACGACGCCGTCGCTGCGCGGATCGAGCTGGCCATACATGAAGTCGTGCAGGCCGCCGCCGTCGGCCGGCGCGGTCTGCACCGCCACGGCCTCGGCGTGCGCTATGCGTGCGTTCAGTTCGCGGCCGATAATATCGGCGTCGAACGCATCCTGCTGCTGCTTCTGTTGCTTGAAGCGCTCGGCAATCGCCGACAGCTCGTCGCCAAAGCCTTGCATAGCGGCGTCCACCGGCGAGCCGTTGGGATAGGAGGCCACACTGCCGGTATCGAGCCGGCGCTGGGCAAGCTGGAGCGGGATGGTGGCCATCAGTAGAGGCCTCCACCCGGCGCCGGCGGGAAGGCGCTTCTGCCGAACGTCACCGCCTTGGCCGGGTCGTAGAGGCCGGAAAGGCCCGACACGAGACTGCCGCCGGCCTTGAAGATCGAGGCGCCCACTGCCTGCCTGCCGGAAAAGCGCGAAATCGCAGCCTGCGTGGCGAGACCGTTCTGGCGCAGCTGCGAGCCGTACTGGATCGCCTTGAGGTCGAGCTGGCCCTGCCTGGCATTGGCCGCCAGCACCTCGGTCGGCGAGCCTGCTATGGCGACGCCCGAAGCGCCGGCCTGGGCACGCGCCTGCGCCTGCCGCAGGTCCTGCTTATGGCGCTCCTGGCCCTGCTCGAAGGCCGAGCTTTGGGCGTCGGCCCGCGCCTGCTGTTCATAGGCTTTGGCCTGGTAGTCGGCCATTTGCTTCGACCGCTGGCCTTCCGCCAGCGCGCCGCCGACCGAAAGCGCCGTACCGATAAGAGCTAGTGTGCACATGGTCAGCCTCGTTCGCCGGCGGGAATGAATTTGCTTTTGATGCCGCCGACCGGCCCGCCGATCGCAGGGCGCCGGTCGAGCACGCCGCCGGGGCTGAGGAAGGACAAAAGCAGTCGGTCGGCCTGGATCGCCGGGCGGCTGAGACGCGATGGCGCGGCGGCGCTCGGGCCGGCCATGGCAGTGCGCCGGATGGTGGTCAGGTTGACCTTCAGCCCGACGGCGCCGTCGGCATCGAAAAGGCCGTTGGCGGCGATGACGGCGCGGCTCAAGGCATCGGCCGCGAACAGCTCCTGGCGCAGTTGCTCGATCAGCCAGTGGACCGTGCGCCAGCGCTCGCCGAGCGCCTCGGCCTTTGTCCTGACTTCGTCGCCGGGCGCAGGCGTGGCGACGGCAGCTTCGGCGGGGGGTTCGTCCAGGGGGCGCCAACGCGGCGCTCGTCCGCGTCCTCGATGGTTTTCTCGATCAGCGCGATTTCAGCGTTGCAGTCGTCCAATGCGGCACGCGCCGCCGTCAAATTGCCGGCGCCGAAGATCGCGTGAAACTTTTCCGTTTCCAGTTCGGCCTTGCGGGCGATCGCATTGTTGAGGTCGGTGTCGAGCAAGGCGCGGATGGCAGCGAAATCGGCAGCCGTCCGCGCCCTGCCGAGGTCTTCGGGATGGGTTGGGGTCACGGGTGGGTTCCTTGGTTGGGGAAGCGATGGAAGACGGAGCGGGTGATCTCCCCCCTCGAGGGGGAGATGGCCGGTAGGCCAGAGGGGGTCGTCTCGCGTGGAGCGCCGGCGTTCTTCCCCCGCGATGGAGGCGATAGGAGGCCGCGTCAGGACGAACCGACCCCCTCTGTCGCCTTCGGCGACATCTCCCCCTCGAGGGGGGAGATCAGCAGTTTCTAAGGCTCGGCGTCGAACACCGGTGTCATCGCCCTGATCGTGCAGGGCGTTGGATTGACGTGGCGGATCTTCACCCGCCCCTGCCCTTCCCAGCTATCGTCGATCGGCACCTCGACATTGCCGGTGAACAATTTCGCCACGCCGTCGGGTGCAACCACGGACGGGATGCGAACCTGCTCCCAGCGGCCGCGGATGAACGACTGGACCTGAAGCCCGGTTGTGTCGGTTTCCAGCAGCGAAAGAATGAGCTTGGCCACCTTCTTGCGCCGCCCGACGATCGATCCGTCGCGGCCGCCGACATCGAGCTCCAGCGTGTTGGCTTCGGACTGGTAGCCGAGCCCGACCTGCCATTTGGCTGCCGTAGCCCCACCGGGCAGCGAGACCGCGCCAGCGGCCACAGCAAGGCCCTTGTAGACCTTGCCATCGGCCAGGACGTCGGCTGTTTCGCCGTTGAGATGATCAAGCCCTGAGACCGTGCCCACAGCGACGCCACCATAGGTCAGGCCGCAGTCGACTTCGAATGCATCGCCGATCCCGCCATACTCGAACGGCGCGGTCTTTATTTCGATATAGCGCCTGGTCACGCCGCCGATCGTGCGCTTGACGATCAGCCAGAGATCGTCGTTGCCGTCCTGGCCGGGCGTCACCACGGCGCTTTCGACAACGGCCCAGCTCGATCCTGCGAAGCTTCCGGCGATCTGGTGGATGTGCATGCCGCGAACGTCCTGCGACGGCTGGTGCGTGTAGCCGCCGAGTTCGCCATCCCCGAGCGGGAACCAGAGCAGCGGATCGGGGTCGGTCTGGAAGGCGAGTTCGACGACGCCTCTCTTGGGAATGTGCTCCGATATTTGACCGACATCGTCGGAGGTGAAGCGGCCGGTGGCGTTTTGCGTCAGCTCGGCGATCGATTTGCGGGAGCGGGTGATATAGAGGAACGACTGCCCCGCATCGACAGGACGCAGCGGGGCACAACCGAAAGTCCGCGACCGGCGGTTCTTGAACGAGGACGGCGTCAGCGCCTCGTCGATGCCGGAGCCAGACAGCGCCCTCACCCCGCCAAGCGTTCCGATGATCAGCGCGCCGTCCGATTCCGCCACCCACGTAATGTCATTGGCCTGGCCGCCGCCGGCCTGCACGAATTCCAGCGCGTCGGTGTCTTTCTCGCCGGTGGCGAAGTTGTCGAAATCGCCGGTTTGCGAGGCATAGACCGAGAATTTGCGGCTGAACGCCAGGCGCTCCTCGTAAAGCGAACCGCTCTGCACGTACTTGCCGGGCACGAACGTGCCGAGACGCCAGCGGATGATCGGGCTGAGATCGGGCAGAGCGTGCCCATACAACTGAACCGTGACCACCATGGTGCTGGTCCGGGCAACGACCTTGGCCCAGCGCCAGAAGCCATCCGCGCCAAGCAGACGAATGGCACGGCCGACATCGCTGGTCTGGAAGCCGATGCCGTCATTGATGCCGACGATCGAGGAGGCCGAAAGATCAAATGGCGTTTGCGACGGCGCGTATTCGTGCAGGGCCAGTTCGGCGATAGCGGTTCCGTCGCTGCCGCCACCTGAAAACAGCAGCTGATAATATTCGTAGGCAACCGTGTTGTTGAAGCCGTCGAAGAAGCGGGTTTCCGACTTGGACCAGCCGGTCTCTCCGTCCCGGCTGTCGAGCGTCGTCCAGTCGGTGCCGTTGTGCGAGGCCTGGAATTGCCACTGGGTCGGCGATGCAGTGTCTGAGTGATCATTCGTGGCGGTAATCCAGTAGGCGTCGACCGTCTTGGCCCCGCCGCCGCCGAACTGGTAGCGCAGATACCCGCTCGGAAAGCCCGCTATGTTCTCCCCCTTCTGCTTGTCGCCATCGAACACCTGCCACACGTCGGATGAGCCGTTGCTGTTGCTGACCGTGCCGCTTGGCAGCGTATTCGCGGCCATGACCGGCATGGCGTTGCCGGTTGCGGCCGGCGTTAGCGTCGTGGCCGTGGTGTTGATCTTGTCGTAAGGGCCGTCGAGAAAGACGAAATCGGCCAGCGTCCAGGTCGTGTGCGCGGTGCGCGTCAGCACTTTGACCGGATGATCCTTGTGGGTGATCCACATCTGGTCTGCCGACTGGACGAATTGCAGGTCGAACAGATCGGCCTCGAGATAAGGCGAAACGACTTCGACCGTGCCGACACGCGCGCCATAGGCGTAGACGCGGATGTAAAGATCGCCGAATTCGAGCGCATAGGCCTGATCAGCCGAGAAGATGAACGGGATCAGCCGTGTCGCCTTTGATGAGTCCCTCACCTCCGCGCAAAAATAGGTGCCGCCACGCTTCCTGATGCCGCCATGCGGCAGCGTGACGAAGTTCGTGCATTTCGACAGCGCCGCCCGGTAGAGGTCGAGCGAGGCGCGAGCATGCAAGCGGGGAGAAATCTCGCCGCGGATGAAAGCGTCCTGGACCGGATAGAGCGTGGTCATCGGCCGTCGCCCCGGCTGTCGCCGCGCTGGAAAGCCCAGGACGTCGTCGAAAATCTGCCGCCGCGCTGGATGGCATTGGCCGAGTAGGCTGCATCCAGCGCTCTGTCATAGGCGCTGCGTGCGACGTCGATCATGCTGGCCTTGTGGGTCAACGGATGGGCGATCTTGATGGCGAGCGCCGCCACCAGCACTTCGCTGAACAGCGCGTCCCAGTCGTTGGGGTCGGTCAGATTGGCGACATAGCGGAGGATGCGCGGCCCGGCCTGATCCGAATAGACCAACCCGGCCTCCTGCCGCCATGAGAGCGGCACGCCATCCGGCTCGCCGCTATGGGTCAGCGGCAAGGGCCGCAGGCAGTCGGCGGGAAGCTCATAGGCGAAGTTCAGCGTGCCAGCGCCGCTGCCGGTGTCGAAGCCGGCGACCGAGGCCGCCAGGATGGCGAAGACAAAGGCGTGCTTGGTCAATTCGGCCTCGCGGGTCAGGTCGAAATGCAGATTGAGCAGGCGTGCCGCCTTGGCGTCCTGGTCGAGGCTTTCGATCGGCGCCTCGTCGAGCACGGCGAGCGCCATGTTGGCGATGTCGAGCGGGGTGATGGCCATGGCTCAGGCCTCCGGCTGTGTGGTTGGTCGGGGAAAACGGGGCATGGTGCCTCCACGGCAAAAAGCCGCTTCAAGGCGGCTGGGATTTCTTGTGATTTTGGCTTGGGCGGAACGTTGCACGTCTCGTGCATCGAACGTCACGACTCCAACCGCCCGTCAGGAAACGGGTGGCAGGCGCTGCGTCAGCCGTCTTTTTCCCATTCGAGCAAGGAAGACGGCAATGCTTCGGCTATTGCAGTTTCACGACACCGCCGCGCAACGCGGCGATGTCTTGCCTGAATTGTGTCAGCCGACGTGTGCGCCGGTCGAGATTCCTGTTTCAGCTGACTTGGCAAAGACGCTTGCTTTCACCCTTCCGGCACCTCCTGCCAAAGCCAAGCCCCTGTCCAGGGCGTCCTGAAGACTTGGCGTGTAGTAGGCGGTGTCTTCCAGGCCGCTGAAGAAGTTTATGCGATGAACTTCCCCCTTCTTGCTCATGACAATGCCCGCTTTTCGGAGCACTTCCTGAACTGTTTTGTACTTCATGTTCATGGTGACCTCCCTTACCAAGACAAGGCAGCATCGCCCTTTCTTGTAACTGTTTGGTGCCGTCGATTGGCCAAAGGGCAACATGAATGTTGTAGCGAACGCCAAAATTCACATCACTCCGACGCAGCGCAGCGGGTGAACTTGGGATTCGCCGACCTGGTGTCCCGAAGGGGCGGGACGTCTGACGCCCGCCCCTTCGCCCGATCAGGCCTCGGTCGTCTTCAGCGCGATGAACGTCATGTGCTTGACGCTCGACGCCGTGCGGTCCCAGTTTGCCGCCAGTGCCAGTTCGGCATCGGTGGCGAATTCGCCGGCCGAGGACGCGTCGAGAAAGCGGGTGCCCGGCACATGCGGCACGAAATGCCGGCGGCCGACCATTTCGGTGACACCACCGCCATGGCCCTGCCGCGGCTTGCGGTCGAACTCGAGTGGCCCGCCTTCGGTGTTGACCGGCAGCTCGTTCCACAGGATCGCCTTGTCCTTGAACATGAACGCCGTGTAGACGCCGCCGGCAACCGGAATGTCGTCGTCGACGACGGCCCTGAGCCCCATGTAATAGGGGATCAGCGGCCCGCCCTGCTCGGACGACGGCACATAGTCGATGAGGTCGGCGAGCTTCAGCGCCTTCATCTGCTTCGAATGCATCCAGATCGTCTTGAACTTGTCGGCGCGGTCGCCCATCAGGTAGGCGGCCTCGATGATGTCGGTGTCGACAATGGAGGCGCCGGTGACGCGCACCAGGTCACTGCCGTCATTGGCGATGTTGTCGGCCAGCACGCCTTTCAGTATGCCCAGCAGCGTCAGCTTGTTGGCGCGCTGCCAGTAGTCGGTCTGGCGGCGAACGATAAGCTTCTGCGGATCGTCGCCGGCAAGGATCGAGGTCAGATCCGGGATGCCCCAGGCCTGCGCACGCACATTGCGGGCCGCGACTTCGCGGCGCGCGCCGATCTTCTTCATCTCGATCGAGTCGGCCGGGTCGTCATTGACCGGCTCGGACGGATCGTTGCCGAGGTCCTTCCAGCCGGGCATGTCGACGGAACGTCCGCCCAGGCTGAGCTTCGAGGCGATCGACGGGTCGGAAAACAGGATCCCGGCCTGGTAAATCTCCAGCGACTGGACGTGCTCCTCGAACGAGTATTGCGCATAGACGGACGGAACGATCGCGTCCGCGATACGGGTATAGGCGTCTGCCATTTTTGTCTTCCTTCAGGTTTGGGTTAAAGAGGATTGTTGGGCATCCACAGGTCGGGATTTTCGCCGGCCTCGCGTGCCAGCCGCCGGGCGCGGGCGGGGTCGCTTTTGACGAGCGCCGAGATGCCAGTCAGGTTGCGCTCGCCGGCGGCATTGCGCTTGAAGGGATTGCCTCCACTCAAGGCCGTGCCGCCGTCGATCGTGTCTTCCCGGAACATCGCCTCGCCGATGGCATGGAACGCCTTGGCGATCTGCGGGTCGGTCAAGGCACCGTCCGGCAGAAGGATGCCCTTCGCCTTGTAGGCATTGACCAGTCCGAGCTTTTTCATCGCCCGGTTGGCGACCTCGAGCTTCTGGCGAAAGCCATCGCTGCCGGTCGGTCCCCAATCCCTGACGAGGTCGTCATGCGTCGTCTCGACCGAACGGGCAACGGCGATTTGCTGTGCCTTGGCCTGTTCGGCCATGTAGCCGACGAAGCGGTCGTGATAGGCCTGTGCGACCTTCGGGGTAGCACCTGCCTCGACCGCCCAGGCCTTGGACGCACTGGCGAGCTCGTCCGAATAGGCGAAGTTTTCGGGGAGCCCGTCGGGGCGCCGGTACTCGACCTTCTCGGGCGAGGTCAGCGGACGCATCGCCTCGGGCAGCCGGGCATGGAACCTCTCCCAGTCTTCCGCGGCTGCATCGGCTGCCGGAACGCGCAGGCTCTCGCCCTGCTGCCGCTCCAGCTCCGCATAGGAGGCGAAAACCCGATCGAGGCTTTCAGGCTTGGTCCAGCCCTTGGTTTCAGCAAGCTTGCGGCTGCCTTCGGAAAGACCGTCAAACCAGCTTTTGGCCGCAGGCGGGGCGGACCCGTTGTCCCCGTTGGCCGGTGGCCGTGCAAGGTTGCCCGCCGGTGGCGCCGCCACCACGGACCCGGCGTCTGCCAGATCTGTCATGAGAAGATTCCTTTTGTTACAGAATTAAAGGCCGGTGATGAGAGCACTGGCGGCGAAGCTTGGTATCTCCCCCCTCGAGGGGGAGATGGCCGGCAGGCCAGAGGGGGGTAGCCGCGCGTGGAGCGCCGACCTCATCTGTCGCCGGGGGTCGCGCCCGGTCGAACCGACCCCCTCTGTCGCCTTCGGCGACATCTCCCCCTCAAGGGGGGAGATTAGCGCCTACGCATTATCGCCCCAGTTCTCCCAGAGCAGCGTGATGGTGCCCGACACCGCCAGTGTGCCGTCGGCGTCGATATCGGTGCCGGTCGCAAACGCCAGGTTGAGATAGAGGTCGACCGGCGTCACGGTGCCGTCGAGCGTCAAGGCTGCGGCAACATCGGCAATCGATGCGCTCGACGGCGCGGCACCCGCGCCATCCAGCGTACGGCCGGCGGCGCCCACCACATTGGCCATAGTGCCTGCCAGTACAGCGCTCGATGCTGCCGCCGAGCCGAGCGACCAGGTCAGCGCGGCATTGTCGTTGATGGTCGAGGCGCGTGGCGTCAGCACGGCGAACTGCAATCGTGCCGTGCCGCCCTTGATCCGCACCTTGCCATCGAGAAAGTCGAAGAGCTTCTGGCTGGCAAAGCCCTGCGCATCGGTGACCGGCACCGGCATGGCATTGAACGAAAAGACGGTGCGGTAGGCGCCGCCCTGTCCGGTCGTCCTGGCTATCAGCCCTGCCCTGGGTGGGGCAAGGCCGGCTTCTCTGGCGGCGGCACGCGAAAGCGTCCGGGCAAGACCTCGGGTCATTTGGTATCTCCATTCTTGCAGGATTGAAAACGGGGTCGGCTGGGCCGCCGCACGCAACAGCGGCAAAGCTCATGGACATTTGGATCAGTTATGTGTATCTATACACAACATGAAGAGCGCCGATGTCATTCACAGGCTGTTGGCGGATGGCTGGTACGAAGTGGCTCGAAAAGGAAGTCACGCCCAGTTCAAGCACAAATCCAAGCCGGGCCGGGTGACAGTTCCGCATCCCAAGCGCAAAATCCCGATCGGCACTCTCAAGAGTATTGAAGAACAATCCGGCGTGAAGCTGAGGTAGAGAAATGCGGAACTATATCGGATTGATCCACAAGCAAGCGGACAGCGACTTCGGCGTCTCCTTTCCCGATTTTCCGGGCCTGGTGACAGCCGGCGTCAACCTGGATGATGCCCGTGCCATGGCCGGGGAAGCACTGGCCTTTCATGTCGAGGGGCTGGTCGAGGATGGCGAGGCCATTCCCGAACCGTCATCCCTGGAGGAAGTGATGTCGGACAAGGACAATCTGAGCGGTGTCGCCATCCTGGTTCCCTTGAAAGCTGAAGCTGCGAAGGTCGTGCGTGTCAATGTCACCATTCCGGAAGATGTCCTCGATCAGATTGACCGATATGCGGAGCGCCACGGCTACAGCCGATCCGGATTTCTGGCCGCTGCGGCGAAAAAGGTAATGCAGATCGAGGCAGCGTAGCGCTCTCGAAGGTCGACTGGAGATGAAGCTCTTTGGGTCTTGTTCGGTTACTTTCTTTGCGGATCAGGCTGTCAGACAAAAACAACCATGTCTTATTTCGTGAGGCACGGTGCCTATGTTCCGCCGCAAATGCGACCGCACTTGGCAAAATCGCCCCGTGTATTAGCTCATAGGTTTCAAGGGAGTACCAGACGATGACCATGTCCAGAGCCATTGCCGCCATGCTGGTGACTGCCGCATTGGCAGGCTGTGCGCAGACCGAGGCACAGCAGAGAACCAGCACCGGTGCGCTGCTCGGCGCCGGCGCCGGCGCGCTTGCCGGCCAGGCGATCGGCGGCAACACCAAGAGCACGGTCATCGGTGCCGGAGCCGGCGCCTTGCTGGGCGCGGTCGTCGGCAACGCCACCACGCCGCAGCCGCGCAGCGAACAGCTTTGCCGCTATCAGGATCGCACCAGCGGCCGCATCTACACCGCCCCCTGCGACGACCGCTATTACAACGGCGATTATTGAGTGGTTCTATGGGGAGAAAGCTCTGAAATGCCGGCTCCGCCCCTCACCTGCCCGCCGGTATCCTCTCCCCGTAGAACGGGGAGAGGGCGCAGCGTCAGTCTCGCGCATCCGTTTCCCTGACGATTTGGTCCTTCCGCTGATTAGAGGTCAGCGCTATCGTCCAGGGCTACCCACGGGGGCGGGCAATGCGGACTATTGCAACATTGAGGCCGGCGATCCTGCGCCTCATAATCCTTTTGTCGCTTTGCTTGTTTGCAATGGAGCCAGTGAACTCAAAAGATGGCGACGTCTTCATATGTTCAGTAAGCGACTTCCACACATGGTCCGACATACCGTCATCAGATGACTCGGGATTCGTCGCAGCTAACAAGGCCAGGAAATTTGATATCCAAGAATTTGCCGATCACTTCATTGTAACCAGCAAATCGGGCACGTTCAAACCATCGTCAACGAAATACGATATCTTCCGACGAAACGTATATCAGATCGCTGCATTTGACAGCACGACATTTATGCTCGACACCTTCGTTATGAGGACAGCAAATATTGAAGGTCCTCCGACCAAGGCGCGGGTCATGCTACAAACTCCAACATATCTGAACACGTGGTATTTGGACTGCACCTTGCAGAATTGATGCCCGCAGAACCGATGGCTATTCGCGTTCAGGTTTTGCAGTCCATCAGCTAAATCTCTGACGTGCGAAGTCACTAGGATCATTCAATCCTTTTCCGGCTCGTCGAATGAATGAATCCCGGCCGACTCATTGCCGAGGCGCTCAAACACGTCTAGCGCCCGCTCTGAAACAACAAGCGTGTGGTTCGAAGCCATGCCGAAGTCATCATGTCCTGGCTGCCCATGGATCTTTATCCAGACGAAGGTTGGAAGTTCTGTTTCTGGCTGCAGCCGATGAAACAACTCCGAAGCAGTAACCTCGACGTCGGCAAACGTCGCCCCTGAAACTCGCATCTTCAGCAGCTCCAGCTCGGCTTCTTTGGTGACAAGATAACAGGGAAAACTCCTTATCAGGACATCACCTATCCAAACGTCAATCTCGTAGTGAAGTTTGTGCACAATCGGCGGGTGAACGCGGTTATCGGGAACCGTATTTTTGCCAAAATCACCAGCAACAAATGGCTCTACATAATAATAATCCATTTTTCACCTATATTTTCCGACAGGCGGCACGAAATGATGGCCATATTTCTTATCCATCATTGTAGAATGATCCAGAATCTGCTGCTCCGTTGGATACGGGTACTTTTCATAGAATTTGTCATTTTCGCCCCTAATGATAACAAGATGCAGAATATCGTTTAAATCCTTAGGGATCCCGCGGAGATTTTCTATCGAATTGATCTTTTTCTTCGATAGGAAATTTAGAAGCCTCTTAAGTAATTGCTGCTCAGCCGGATGATGAATTACTACATCCTCGATGTTCACGTCGGGGTTCGCCTGAGCATACGCTTTCCTAAAGCCCCTACCCCTCCAGCCTCGCCGCCTTCTCCAGCGCAGCCAACTGCGCCTCGTCCAGCGTCAAAAACCCCATAATGTGCTGCACCACTTCGGCGCGGGCATTGCTCAGCGCGCTGTGCAGCTCGAAGCCGTTCGGCGTCTTGGTCTTGGCCAACCATTCGCCATAGGACGGGCGGCGGTAATAGCCGGTTGCGGCCGCCAGGTCGGCCAGCACCATTTCGCCGTCCTGGCCCGAGAACACTCTGAGATAGGCCTTGGCCAGGGCATCCTGCGCCTTGGCCGGGCCGCCGGCCTGGCTGGAATGGGCGAAGCTTTTTTGGCTCATACGCCCTGCCCGCCCGAAGCATCTTGCGCAGCCTGCGGCATCAGCCCGCCGAGCCCGTCGAGCAGGCCGCTGTCGCGCGCCTGCACTGCCGCCGGCACGGCATCCCTGGCGACCTTGCCGGCGGCAGCCATCGCCGCCATGCCGGCCTGTTCAGCTTGAGCCTTGGCGCGGGCATCGCGGATGCCCGCCACCTCGTCCTGGCGGCGAAAAATGCGTTGCGGGCTGCGGCCGGCGCCCTGCACGATCTTCAGCGCCGCGTCGCCGTCGATATTGTCCATCACGCCGGGATCGAACTGCGCCATCTGCATGGCGGTGGTGACAACCTGGATGGTGTCGCGCGCCTCGGCCGAACGGCGCAGCACGTCGAGCGGGCCGGTGAAGGTCGGCCGCAACGCCTTGCCGGCAAGGCTCGCCGGCGGCAGGAAGCGGCTATCTTCCTCGTAAAGTCCCTTGTCCTCGAGAATGCCCAGCTCGCGGTCGAGATTAGAGGCAAAGCCGGCCTGAATGATCGAGCCGGACGGCCCGAGCAGCGCGCCCTTCTCCTCTTGCCGGATCAAGGCCTCGGTCGCCGTCATCTGCGGGTTCTGCACCAGCGTTTGAAACAGGTTGACGAACATTATGTCGCGGATCTCCTCGGCCCGGCTGTCGGCATAATTGAAGGCATAGGTCGGGTTCTGTCCGGTGGCGATCGGCGCGATCAGCGGCCGGCCGGCATCGTCGATCAGCCCGGGATAGTTCTCGCCGGGATTGAGCACCGGCACATAGTCGAGCCTTGCCTTGGAGGCGGTCGCCGGATCGGTGATCTGCTGCAAGGCGCGCAGGCCGGAGCGCCGCACGGCGTTCTCCTCGCGCACCGTCGTCAGCGCCTCGATGGTCGGCGAGATGCCGTAGGGATCGCCCTCGTAGCGGCGCCAGTTGAAGCATGACACCGGGAACGAGCGAAAACCGCTTTCCCTGACGATCGCCTCCTCGCCCTCGATCACATGATAGGAAGCGAACGCGGTATCGAGATACTGGTAGGAGCCGCTCAGACTGTACATCTTGCGCTCGTCGCGCGGCTGGATGCACTGGATTAGCGAGATCTTGGTCTCGCATTTGGCGGGGTCGTCGACCAGAATCTTGATCCGCGCCGGCAGTCTGTCATAGCCGAGCAGTTGCGCCGCCTGTCTTGCCGTGCGCTCGTAGCGGCGGTGGAAAATATCGACCTGGCCCCAGCGGTTGCGTGAGAGATAGCCTTCGACCACTGGGATCGAGGCATAGCGGATCAGCGTGCCGCCAAAACCTTCCTCGGCATAGAGATAGGCCGGGCCATAGCGCACGACATTGCGCAGGCAGGCCTGCGTTGCCGGCACGAAATTGGAATTGGCGGAGTAGCGCAGCGAGAACAGGAAGTCGCGCAGCGCTTCCGCCCATTCCTTCTCCTCGTCGGTTTCTTGGTCGTTGATGGCCGCGGTCGACAGCCCATGCCATTTCTCCGACTGCGGGATGATCAGGCTTTCCAGCCCGGCGGCCAGCCGGTTGGCGGCCGAGTTGATGGTATTGGCGTAGACACGCGCACCGCGCCGCTCCTGCCGCTCGGCCTGCGAATCGACGCCGGCCTGACGGCGGCCACTCCACATGTCGGGCGCGTCGGGATCGCAGAATTCGGACACCGCCTCCCAGACATGCTCGTACTGGCTGCGCTCGCTCTCCAGTTCAGCCTGTCGCGACAGGATATCGCGAGCACGGGAATCGCTCATGGTCAGCCTCGCTTGATGGGTGAATGGGAAAAGAAAGAAATGGCGGGACGCCGAGGCTGCCGATCTCCCACTTGAGGGGGAGATGTCCGGTAGGACAGAGGGGCTCGTCTCGCGTGGATCGGCGACCCCCTCTGTCGCCTTCGGCGACATCTCCCCCTCAAGGGGGGAGATTGGAAGCGCCTTATTCCGCCGGCGTCGTCTCCAGCGCAGCCTTGCGCCCAAAGCGCTGCACCACGAAACGGCCCATCTTCTGGCCGGGTACTTCGATCAGCGTGTAGGTGATCCAGGACAGCAGGCACACCACCGGCAAGACGACGACGGTGACGATCGCAAAGCGCAGCGGCGCCGACAATTCGTGGCCGAACTGGGTGATGACCAGAGCCGCGACCGGCTGGAGAACCAGCAGATGGATCAAATAGATGCTGAAGGAAAGCTCACCCATCAAATGAAAGAACCTGTTGGCGAGCGTCATGGCGATGTTTCTGGCCACGATACCCGCCATTCCCGGCAGCATGCGGTAGAGAACCAGGGCAAAGAACCCCAGGACGAGCGCTTCCCGCATCAAAAGCTTGCCAAGTCCATAGCCGCCGCCAAAGGGCAGCGCCGCCAGCAGCATGGCCAATGCCAGATGCACGAAGGGCCGCTTCTGCCTTTGATGGACGACGCCCGCCAGCAGCATCCCGCACAGGAAAATCTGCATCTTCAACGGCAGGAACGACGGCATCGGAAAATGCACCGACAACTGCCCCATCAAGAACACCATCGCGCTGCCGGTCGCCGCGGTCAGCATGGCCGCCCATATCCAGTCAAGCCTGCGCACCAGCAGCATGATGGCCGGAAATAGCGCGTAGAACTGCATCTCCAGCCCGAGGCTCCAGTCGGGCAGCGGCGTGCGATAGGCGAAATTCGGCACCAGGCCGAACAGGAACAGCAGATGGGCGCCGATATTCTTCAGGCCGCTGTCGAGATAACGCTCGGGCGCCTGCGGCGACCTCAGCAGGAACTCGTCGATGACCATTCTCGACCCGTAGAGATAGGGGCCAAGCGCCAGGGCAACGAACAGCATGACGTAGAACAGCGGCGCTATCCTGAAATAGCGGCGGGTCCAGAATTTCAGCCAGGTTTCCGGCCTTTGCCAGGGCTCCTTGTCCTGGCGCAGCTGGTAGTGGAACACCATCAAGAAGCCGGACAGCATGATGAACAGATCGACGCCGAGGTCCGGTTCGCCAAGAATAGGAATCTGCCAGCCGGTCAACAACAAGCAGTGCCCGATGAGCACCCAGATCGCGGCAAGCGCCCGAAGCCCGTCCAGGCACTCGATGCGCGATGACCGGGCTTCTGTCATGCCGAACTCCTCGATAGCCATGTTGCAATGCAGCATGGCGGCTGAGGGAGGAATGTCAACCGTGCGGAAGGAACACGATTTGCGCTGGGCTGTTACGGAAAACGCGGAACACCTGAGGGCAATTGTAGAGGCATGCACTTGAACACCCCCCTCTGTCCTGCCGGACATCTCCCCCTCAAGTGGGGAGATTGGCTGTCATCACGGTCTTCGCCAATTTTCGAGGGATGCAGAAAAGGCGCTGTCCTCCAAGCTGCCAATCTCCCCACTTGAGGGGGAGATGTCCGGCAGGACAGAGGGGGGCGCGAAGGATCGCGGCTTACGCGATCCCGGCAGGCAAGCTCCCGTCTATCTCTTCTTCAACCTTGCATGCCGGCGCCAGTACCACCAGGCGAGCACGCGGTTGCGGAACACTCTTCTCATGGCGCCCATGTCACACCCCCAGCAGCACGCGGCGCTGGCCGGTGAGCTCACTGGGCGACAGATCGGTCTTCACCGTGCCGGCAGTGCCGTCATTGGCCGCAAGCTGGGCCCGCAAGGCGGCTTCGCGCGCCTGTACGTCCTTGTCGGCAATGGTCGGTGTCGGCGGCAACGGCTTCAGCGCCGGCGGTTTTTGGAAGAGGCACATGGTTTTCTCCAGAGTGAGAGGCTCTTGTCCAGTCGTAGAGCAGAAAATCCTCGCCGTTCCTGCCATAGCCCGGCAGGCGGCAGCGTTGCGTGGCGCCCAGCCGGGCAAGCCAGCGCAGCGCCAGTTGATTGGCCGCCAGCGCTCGCGCCTCGACCCGCCATGCGCCGCGCGCGGCAACTTCAGGCCCGAGCACGGCATGAAAGAATTCCGTAATCCCAGGCACGCAGCGCCTCATGCGGCGCGTGCCCCAGCTCCAGGCGATCCATAAGCCGCCGCGCTGCTCGGCAGCGCCAAAACCGGCCTCCGGATTGCCGTCGAGCTCGGCGACATAGGCAAATCCCTGCAGCGCCGTCAGCGCCAGCAGCGCCGGCGACCAGTCGTCGAACTGGCAATCGATCTCGGCCCGGTCCTCGGGCCGGAGGTTGGCGGCGATGTAGGAGAGATCGCGCAGCGTGGCGGGAATGATGCGGAGGGTCATGCTCGGCGAACCTTACCGTCCACTGCGGCGCTAGAAGGCGGCGGTCGACCTTGCATGCGGTCCAGCATTTCAATCAGCCCGGCCTCGACCGAGCCAGCGAACTGGGTGCCAAGCCTCTATTTGTAAGCCACTGCTGCGCTTGCAGGTCCCGCCAACGGAATAATCTCGCAGCGACTAAACCCTGCCTCTTTGCACCACTCGGTGAACTGGGCGCCGGTGAAGTCAAACGCCTCGCCAAATTCGATCAGCATGTTCAGCGACATCATGAGACCGAAGCCGTTTTGCCTGCGTTCATCGTCGATGATGTTCTCGATGGCGACCAACGCGCCGCCGGTCGGCAATGCACGATAGGCCTTGGCGATCAGCATTTTCTTGTTCTCGAGATTCCAGTCGTGAAGGATCATTCCCATCGTGATGATGTCCGCCTTGGGGAATTCGTCCGCGAAGAAGTCGATCGTCTCGGCGATGACCCGGCCGCCGAGATTGCGCTCCCTCAAGCGCCGTTCGGCGATCGGCTGCACATCGGCGAGATCGCACGTCCGGCATTGCATGTGCGGATGCCGCGCCGCGACGATGGCCGAAAGCTGCCCGGTTGCGCCGCCTATATCGGCCAGCGTCTTATATTTGGAAAAGTCGAATTTCTCGGCAAACGCCGTGAAATTGCCCATGGAGATGCCGCTCATCGCGTCCATGAACTGCTCCAGGCGCGCCGGGTCCGCATAGAGCTCGCCGAACATCGACTTGCCTGTCTCCTTGATCTCGTTTTGAGGCTTTCCGGTTTGCAATGCCGGTGTGAGATCGCCCCAGAACCGATACAGTCGTGCGTTCGCCATCTCAAGGATTCCACCGATGTATTGGGGGGTCCGCTTGACCAGGAACAGCGCGGTCGATGGCGTATTGCCGTATTTGCCGGTTTCGCCGGCGCCGTCCCTCTGCAGCAATCCGAGCGCGACGAGGGTGTCGAGAAAATCATACGTTGCGCGCGGATGCAGCCCCATCGCGCCTTGCAGTTCGAGGCCCGTTTTGGGGCCGTCCGCAAGCAGCGAGAAGAGTCCCAGTTCCACGGCGCTCAACAATGTCTTGGCTGGCCAGAACCCAAAGCCAATTTGCAGTATGTGGTCTGGAGAAATTCCGTTTTGCATCTGATCCTCCCCTATCGGCGAATGCCCCCGTGAGGCCACGCCGATGCGTCCCTTGAGCGGGATCATTCGATGCTACACCACGTCCACGGACGTTCACTACAGTTTTCCAATCGGAGCCGGAGCGCATTGCCTCCCTCCCCGATTTTCCTCACCGAAACGCCCCCAGCGGATCGGCCTGCCCGGCCTTTCGCCGCGCGGCCTTGAACACCGCCGGGTCGACTGCCGCCTCCCTCAGCATCATCACGCCGTAGCGTGTCGCCGCCATCAAATCGTCGCGCAGCTTCACCACCTGGCCGTCCCTGCGGTGGTAGAGCCGGAATTCCTCGAACCAGGGCAAAAGCGTCGAGAACACCTTGAAGCGGCCTGATTGCATGCGGTCCAGCATGTCCATCAGCCCGGCCTCGACCGATACGGAACCGTCGGCGAACTGAGCATGGCTGGCGAGCATGTTCAGCCCACGTGCCGAATATTGCCTGGCAAGGGCGGTGCCGGCACCTTCCAGCGTCTCGCGGCGGCCGTCGCGCGGCCATGCCCATGGCAGCCATTCGCCCCACGGTTTCAGCGTCAGCGCCTGCATGGCGGGCGTCTGCTGCGAAGCGCGGCAGGCTTTCGTGACATAGACGACATCGGCCTCCGTATCCCAGGCAAGCTCGACCGCCGCCGAGGGATGGTCCCAGCCGAAATCGAGCGCGCCGAGCCTTGGCCAGTAGCGCGGCAGCGGGAACGGCTCGCAGGCGATCAGCTCCTCGGCCACCGGAAAGATGCGGCCGGAGCCGAGCACCGGAATGCCCTTGGCCCGCGCCTCGCGCTCATGCGCCGGATAGGCGGCAATGATCTCGGCGCGCTGCTGCGGCGTATAATGTTCGGCATCGTCGATGGTCATGAAGGTGACGTGACGGGTCATTGTTCTCACCCTCGCGGCAGTGAATCGTGGTGGCAGGTGCGCGCTCCAACGCCCCGCCTCGCAGCTCCGTTTGCATCGCTCGGAACACCTGCCACGGAGCCGGTCGAAAAGTCGGGATCAGATCGCCCGACGTTTGATGCGCATGACTTTCGGCGCCTGTGCATCCATGAACATGTAGCACCGGCCTAGCAGCGCCTTTTTGCCAAAATCATCGAATACGTTCTGCCCGAGCGGCGTGAACAACACCTCGTCGGTCGTCAGTCCGTCCTGGTGGCGAGCCTCGATCTCTGGCCAATGCGCCTTGGCAATGTCGGTCAGCACGACGTTGAAGGCAGGATGATTGTAACTGACCAACAAATTGCCATCGTCCATATCGGACGGTTTCATGTCCGGGTGGTAGTTGTAGATCTCGGCAAGCGTCTGGATGGCTGCCAAGGATGCAGCGCCATCGGAAAGACCAGCCTCCGTCAGCACACAGGTGCCGTTTTCAAGGATGGCAAAGTCACGCTCCTGGTTGAAGTAGTAGCCAAAGCGCTCCTCGATGCGATCGATGGGCTGCGAAAACGATGGCCGCCATTTCGGAACGGGAGGAAAAGTTGCTGACATGCCGACGTTGCCTTCTGGTGATACGACAATTGACGAAAGGCCGCCGATCAACACCATTCGTCTATTCATAGTTGTGATCTCCCGCCCAATGTAGCCAGTCTAGTTCCGGATCATGGCTTGGCAACCGCGCTGGTCATGAAGGGGACGTGGCGGCTCATGCGAGATACCTTGCTGGAGCAAAACCGGGACGGCGCGCGACGAACACAGGCGGGCCGGCTAATGGCCCTGAAGTATCTTGATCAACTTACTTTCGTAGGTAGGTCGCGACAATCCATTTTTGTAATCCGCATACGTCATTCGTCCGCTCATCGCCGCATCAGTCCAGCGTTTGCAGTACACCTCTGGCAACGCTTCAACACTTGTGTTTATTATTCTAGCCCATTGTTTGCGGTAAGCTAGTGGCTTTGCCCCCAATCCCACCGCACACTGAGTCATAAAATCCTTTTTGAAAGCTGGACTTCTTTGTATTCCAGCGTTGATTGTGTTGAACCGGCTCTCAGTCACTACGCATCCTGAAAGCATTATTGCACCGATCACGACTAGCGACCGATAGTGATTTCCCACTGCCCACCCCTCCGTTACGGCTCTCATCCTCCGTCCAAATAACTACAATTTTGCTGCAAGAGAAGTGCTCCACACTTATTCCGTGCGCCACAGTCAGCTGGGATAATGATTGCGCCGGGCTGGCTTATTCAGCCGATTGCTTCCCCTTTCACCAATGAACTCGACCTGCTCAGCCGACAAGAACAGCAGCACCACATCGCTCATGCCGAGCAACGGCGTGAAGGTGACGATGGTGATGCCGCCGGTGGCGTTGGTGCGGGTCAGCCCTTCGGAATAGATGTCGAGCGGCGGCTCCTCGTCGAACCAGACGCCGTGCAGCGTTTCGCCCTGCCATTTCTCGCGACCCTTCTCGTAGCTCTTGAACGACAGCACCGATTCGCCGGCCTGGACATCGCCGCCGCCGCCCCAGCGCACCACGACGCTGTCGAGCGCGCCCGGCGCCCGTCCCGCCATCGTGCTGACGAGGGCGTCGGCCGGGATCATGCCGGTGCCCCAGGCCGCCTGCTGCTGCGGCGGGCCGATCAGGATGCGCTGCGGATTGTCGCGCGTGCTTTCGCCGGTGACGCCGGCCGCCCACATCCGAACCGGACAGTCGAAAACCTTGCCTTGCCACCAATCTGGATAGCGGCCGGTGAGGTGCATCGCCCATTCGGCGCCGCCGGCCCTGGTCTTGCCGAGCTGGTTGCCGGCCATGAACAGGCGCTCGCGATTGGTCGCGCCGGCGGCGTGGAACTCGGCCTGTCGGGGATAAGGCCGATAGGCGGCAAGCTGGTTAGTGCGGCGCCTGCGGTCCAGCTCCGCCAGCAGGCTGAGATATTCCGTCCTTGCCGCCCGGCTGTGCGAGGCCTTTTGCGAAGCCCGGCTTCTCGAGGAACGGCCTGAGGACGGCTTCGAGGCCGCGGATGCGCTGCCTGATTTCGTCATCGCTCAATGCATCCAGATTGTTGATGTTGACATTAAGATCCTTGGGCAGCACCGACAGCACGAGCTTCAGGTACTGATCGGGCTTTTCGGCGCGCACATCGGCGATGACGCCGGCGCCATGGGCGCGAAAATCGGCGCGGATCGCTTCGAGAAAGCCGTCGGCCAGCGTCTTCTTCGCCCGCCTGGTTCGGCCGGGCTTGCCGGGTGCTTGATCGTGCGGCTGCGGATCGCCGGTGGAAGGAGCCTTGGCCATGCCCTACTCCGCCGTCCCGGCGGATATCGGCTTCTTGTTGCCTGGCCGCACGATGCGCTTGCGCGGCTTGGCCTTCTTGCCGGCGCGTTCCGACTTCGGCTTCCGCGGCTGGCTTGCCGGTTTCGCATCAGTCGTCGTGCCGGGCTTCATCGCAGCGGCGTCAGGCAAGGCATTCAGCCTTGCCCTGAGAATTGCCACCGCCTTGCCGTCGAGTGCTCCCGACGGGAAGCCAAAGCCGCCGACCGCATCGACGCTACCGCCGCGCACCATGCCGATCCGCACGCCGGCGGCGACCTGCTCGAAGCGGCCATGGCGTGCATAGGGTGCGGCGCCGGCGAACTCGCCAATAGCGCTGACGACCTCGCGGCCGTCATCGTCGGTGATGATGGTGGCGTAACGGTTGGACATGGGGTGTTCTCTGAAATGGGCGCAGGGGCGCGCTGGGAAATCTATGGACGATAGGTGGTTGCTGACCGGGATAGTCGGTCGCGTTCATTCGCGCCGACATACCTCGGCAGCACACGCAACATTCGGTCGAACAGGAGCCCGAAATGAAAAACCCGCCTCGGCGGGCGGGTCGTTGGAGCCAATTGGCACCATACCCAAGTTAGTAGCATAGCTGCCGGCACAAAGCAAGAACAAAATGTGGCGCGGCGGCAGAAAATGCACTGACGACCTCGCACCCTCGTCGGTGAACGGCTGGAAGGAGGGGCGAAAAAGGCGGGCATTGCGTGAGACTTGCGTTGATGGGATGGTGGTTGCGCTTGAGGGGAACGCGTCATGGGCAATGTCACCGGTCACTACGGCAGCGACGGCATCGTCGATCGCATATTGGCCGCGATCCCTGACGCCGACCCGGCCGGGAAACTCGCGGCCGCGCAACTCTATCCATTCGATCAGCTCCATGGCCGCGAACTGATCGCGACGCGGGAGCATGCGGCCCGTCTTGCTCCTTCGCCGACAGATCGGATCCTGGATATCGGCAGCGGCATTGGCGGGCCGGCAAGGTTTCTGGCCTCGACCTATGGCTGCCAGGTCGACGGCATCGACCTGACACCAGCCTTTGTCGCCGCGTCGAGCCGGCTGACCGCACTCAGCGGATTGTCTGACAAGGTTCGCTTCCATCAGGCCGACGCGACGAAAGTGCCTTTTGGCGACAGCACCTTCGATGCGGCGATCTGCTTCTACGTCGGCATGAACATCGAGAATAAGGCCGCGGTCATCGACGAGGCCTGGCGCGTGCTGAAACCGCGGGGCAGGCTGATCTGGACCGAGGCCGTGCTCGCCGGCGGCGAGCCATACTATCCCATGCCGTGGGCGGTTTCGCCGGCGACCAGCCACCTCGCCGATCGGGAAAAATTGAAAGCCCTGTTTGACGATGCCGGATTTCGGATCGACGAAATCGTCGACGAAACCGGCGAACATGTTGAGCTGGCGCTGAAGAGAGCCAATTCCGGCATCGTGCCCTCGCCGGCGCAGCAGCAGGCAAATGAAGTCGTCATGGGCGCGGAATTCCTGCAGCGCCGCCGCAACTACATCCGAAGCCTGAGTGACGGAAAACTCGCCTCGCTCGCCGTGATCGTCTCCAAATCGGCCTGAAAACAAAAACCCGCCTCGGCGGGCGGGTCGTTGGAGCCAATTGGCACCATACCCAGATTAGACTCCCCACTTGAGGGGGAGATGGCCGGCAGGCCAGAGGGGGGTACTGTCCCGGGCGCTGTCCCGCCGACTTCACAGCCGGCAACACAAGCAACGTTCGATCGAAAAGAAGCCTGAAAACAAAAACCCGCCTCGGCGGGCGGGTCGTTGGAGCCAATTAGCACCATACCCAAATTAGTAGCATAGCTGCCGGCACAAAGCAAGAACAAAATGTGGCGCGGCGACAAAAAACCGAATTTCTCTTCGGCGCCTCGCGTTGCCCGCCAGCCACTTTGTGGGCGCGAACGCAGCGTCGGCAATTGGCGCTTCCTCCATTTGCCGAGGCATCTCACCGGCCGACGAGCAGCCGCAGCCGCGGATCAGAACAGGCATTCGCGCGTTTGACCCTTAGCCATGGGAGCAAAAATCATGAACGTCGCCAATCTGCAACTCGAAGGCCTGCTTATGGCCATCGCATCAATCAATCAGGTTCTGGTCCGCAAGGGCGTGCTCTCTGTCGAGGAGATAGACATCGCCTTGCGCAAGGCCGAAGCCAGCGAGACCAACGAGGAAAGGTCCGAAGGCATGTCGGCGTCCAGCCGCGACGCCGTCAACTTCCCGATCCGACTGCTGGAGTTGGCCAATCAATGTCAGCCGGAGACGGACATGCCGTCCTTCTCGAAACTGGCACGCATGGTCGGTCAGATCAAGGAACCTTACAACGACCAGATGTGACGCGGCGATCATAACTGACGCCGCGACAACGGCTTGCCGCGCCAGGGCGGCAAGACTGCTGGCGGCGCCTGCTAGCGGCCCTGCAGGATCTTGATCAACTTGCTGCTGTCGGCCCCCGGCGAAGAAAGCCTGCGGTAGTCCGCGTAAGTCAGCCTGCCATTAGCAACGGCATTAAAGAGCCGGTTACAAAAGGCGCTATCGTATTTTGCGACACTGACATTCATGATTGCCGCGTAAGTCGTTCTTTCGTTGAGCGGCGTGGACCTCTCGCGTGCAATGCATTCGTTGATCGCCACGCGCTTGGTGACAGGGCTGCCTTCAAGCGTGGTATGCATCGTGTTGAATTCGCCTTCGGTCAAGGTAGTGCAGCCGGCAAGCAGAGACGTGCCGATCATGGCGGCAGCAAAACGCGTGGCGATGTTCATGAATTCCCCCTCAAGACCCGCGTCTTGCTTAGCCCGCCGAATGTTGGAAGTACAGAGGGAATGCAGGCGCATCTACGAAAAGCATAAACCTCGAACGCTCGTACTTTAGCTCTCGCTTTTATTTCAATCGAACTGCGATGGCCTGAATGACGGTATCCAGCCGTTCTCGATCGTCACGACGATGCTGGTGCGGATCGTGCTGCCGATCTGGCCCTGGTCGCGGTCATAGACCCGGCCGGGATCGTCGCAGCCACCCTTCTGAGCGCCTTTACGAGAACGCCGGATGCGAGATTGGGCATCACGCCCTGCCAAGCCTCAGCGCCAGGACCCTGCCCGGCCCGTGCACGGCGGCGAACAGCAGCCCGGCCAGGAAGGTGAAGTGATCGACGAAGAAGCCGAACTCGGCCTGGTTGCCGGCCCAGTGCGACGGCCCGTGGAAGGCGAAGCCAAGGAACAGCACATAGGCGCCGGCGACGAGTGCTGCCCATGAGAAGAAGGCGCCGGTCAGGAAGCATAGAACGAGGACGACCTCGAGCAGGGCTGCGCACCAGGCCAGGAACAGCGGGAACGGAAATCCAGCCGCCGCGATATAGCCGGCGGTGGCGCCGATATCGATGAATTTGAAGATCACGGCCATCAGGAACACGGCTGCGAAGATCAGCCGGCCGATGAGGATTGCCGCGGTCTGCCACGGCGACTGAACGGTTGATTGAGCGGTTTCCAAGGTCATGATGTCCTCCCAAGAGTTACGATGGTTGTGCCCCAAGGACGCACCACCAGCCGCAAGCCCGACATAATCCCCCGAAAAACCTGAGAGATACAAGAGAGATACAAGCGCGTAGCGAGAAGGCCTCGCAAGACCAGGGTTCCTCGCCCCCATTCATGGGGGAGAGGTGGCGCGGCGAAGCCGCGACGGAGAGGCGCCGGCAAAGAAAAGGCCCCTCTCCGGCCGCGGAGCCTGTCCTCGGGCTTGCCGAAGGCAAGACCCGTGGGCGGCCACCTCTCCCCCCGCTTCGCGCGGGGCGAGGAACCCAAGCCTGGCTCTACTCCGCAGCCTTCGGCTTACTGATCGGCTCCCGTACCGTTCCATACTGGCTGCCCCAGCGGTCGGTCATCGCCCAGCGTATGTCCCAGAGTTCCGGGAAGAAGCGGTGGCGGGCGCCGGCTTCCAGCAATTCGACCGGCCGGCCCTTCAGCGATTTCGCGCCGAGGCCGATCGTGCGGTGGATGAGATAGAGGTGGTTGGCACGGAATTTCTGGAACAGCTCGTCGAACTCGATCAGCGCTTCGGCAACGACATAGCTGTCGCCGTGATCGTAGCCGGTATCGTAGACATCCTCGACCGAAAGGCCGCGGTCGTCGAGGTATGACGCCTTGAAGGCCCGCCACAGATCCGGCGGCAGACGCAGCAGCTGCTTGAAACCCGGCGATTCCTGGCCGCTGCCATTGCCGAGCTGCAGCCGGATCTGCTGGTATTCCTTGGGCGACATGGTTTCGAGCAGGTCGAGCTGCGCCGTCATCAGCCGCATCAGCCGGTGCACGCGCGCCATCAGCGTGACGATGCGATGCGTGTCCTGCTTTTCCAGGAAATCAACGACATCGACCAGCGTATAGGCGATGAGCTTCATCCACAGCTCCTCGACCTGGTGCACGATCTGGAACTGCAGCTCGTCGGCATTCACCATCTCGGCCAGCGGCTTCTGGCAGGCAAGCAACCTGTCGCATTTGAGGTAGACGCCATAGTCGCGCATCTCAGGCGTTTCGATGCGGGCATAATAATCCTGCTTGTCCATGGCCATGCTCCTTGCCCCGGCCGTTCGGCCGCAGGCGCTTGTTGGATCCCGGTCCCCCGAGTCTAATCGCTTTCTTGCCGAACATTGTCCCTTTCTGTTATTCGATTGGCGGGAAACGAAGGACGAAAATTGTCGCTGAAGCAGATTGGAAGAACGAATGATGCTGGATGCGGTCGACCGGAAGATCGTCGCGGCGCTCGAACGCGAGGCCCGTATCTCCTTTGCCGCGCTCGCCGATGAGGTCGGCTTGAGCAAGACGCCGTGCTGGAAGCGGGTCAAGGCGCTTGAGGACGCCGGCGTCATCCGCGGCTACTCGACCCGCATCGACCCGGCAAAACTCGGCTTCGGCATCGAAGCCTTCATCCAGGTGTCGATCGATTTTGAGCTGTCGGACGCCTTCGAGGCGGCAGTGCAGAAGCATCCGCTGATCCGCCGCTGCCACGCCACGACTGGCGAGGCCGACTATCTCCTGCAGATCGTCACCGTCGACATGATGGCGCTCGACAGGATGCTGCGCGAGGAGCTCAGCCGGCTGCCCGGCGTGCGGCGCACGATCACCTCGATGGCGATGCGCGAGATCAAGGGCGGCATCTCGTTCGCCAATGCCGTCGGGCATACGCAGACCAAGCGATAGACCGGTCAGGCCCTGGTCATCAATTCGCGTCCCAGCCGCTTCGGTTGCTCGGCGCGCAGAACCACATTTGTCGTCACTGTGCCGTAGTGGCCGATGCTGTCGACGATGCTTTCAAGATCGGGCGGTGACGGGACCACGACCTTGACCAGAAAACAATCCTCGCCGGTCACCCGCAGCACTTCGACCACCTCCGGCAATTGGGCGAACTTCTTCAGGCAGGCCTGGATATGCTCATGCGTGGTGCGCAGGCGGATGACCGCCATGGTGCCGAGCCCGAGCGCTGCCGAATTGATCACCGCCTTGTAACCGGTGATGACGCCGCGCTCCTCCAGCCGCTTCACCCGTTCCGAGGTGGCGGGCTGGGACAGTCCGACGCGGCGGCCAAGCTCGGAGATGCCGATGCGGCCATCCTCCTGCATGATCTCAATGATCGCCAGATCGGTGGGATCGAGCCTTGGCCGATAATCGCCGTTCCGCATGACCGCCCTTTAATCCATCGGATTTCGTCGCTGCTTTCCGATGATCTCTCATTCCGCCACCTGGGAGAAGACCTAGAATTGCACGCGCAGCATCAGGAAAGAAGGGCTTCGCATGACCGACTTCATCATTGTGCCGGGCATCGGCGGATCGGGCAAAGCCCACTGGCAGACACGTTGGCAGCAGGCAAACCCGGCGATGCGGCGGTTCAACCCGGCGAGTTGGGACGCGCCGGACCTCGACGACTGGGTGGCTGCGCTGGAAACCGCTGTATGCCAGGCAAGGACACCGCCGGTGCTCGTCGCCCATAGCCTCGGCTGTCTGCTCGTCGTACACTGGCAGCGGATCTCCCCCCGCTCTATCGGCGGCGCGTTGCTGGTCGCGGTTCCGGACCCTGCGTCGCCGGCCTTCCCCTCCTCCGCCCGGGCCTTCGCCGACGCACCGCAACAACGGCTTCGCTTTCCGTCGCTGATTGTCGCCAGCACCAACGATCCCTACGGCTCGCTGGACTATGCCAGGGCGAAATCCGAGCGATGGGCCAGCGATCTCCATATCGCCGGACCGCTTGGCCACATCAATGGCGACAGCGGGCTCGGCGACTGGCCGGCGGGAATGGAGCTGCTGACAGCTTTTCTAAGTCAAACGCAGGCGATCGCCCGAGGCGCCGTGCTTCAGCCGTAACCGCACCAGGACGGCTATCGCGCCGCCGCCCTGATCTGGTTTGCGCCGCGCCTCAGTTCGATGCTGCGGCAGGCGTGCTGAGTTCGAGGAACGGTACGGTCGAGCCCGGGATCATCGACTTCGGCAATTCGCCGTTCCATCTCTCCGCCTTGGTCAGTTCGACCAGCAGCGGATTGTTGGCGATTGCGGCGGCGCGAGCCTTGATGGCGCCCGCGGTCGCATCGCCTTCGACCCTGGTCTTGTAGGCGCTGGCCTCGGCTTCGGCCTTGACGCTGTCGGCGCGGCCCTTGGCCTGGGTGACGGCGATATCGGCCTTGATCTTTTCCTGCTGCAGGTTCTGTTCCTGCTTCTGCACCTCGACCTGCGCCGTCATCCTGGCTTCGACCGCCTGCTCGTAGGCGTCGGAGAAGTCGATGTTCTCGACCTGCACGCTGTCTATCATCACCGGGCCGTCGGTTACCGCCGCGATGGCGTCGGCGACGTCCTTGTTGAACTTCGCCCGGTTCTGGATAACCGACACCGCGTCGTACTGGCCGAACACCGTCTTGATCTCCTGCGGTGCTTTCCTGGCAATGACACGGTCGGCCAGTGCCTCGATCGATCCATAATTGGTGTAGACGTTGCTGACTTCGGCGGCCGGCACGTGGAAGTTGACGGTAACGCGCATGTCGGCCGGCTGCTGGTCGCGCGAATAGGCCTGCATGGCCGGCAGGCCGCTGCAATCGTTCTGGTTCTCGCAGCCCCATTTGAGCACCTGCTGGCGCAAGCTGATCTTCTCGACGCGCTGCAGCCACGGCAGCTTGAAATGCAGTCCGGCATCGACGACCGAACTCAGCGCCCCGTTGGTCAAGAGCACGCCGCGGTCGCCCTGGTCGATCGTGTACCAGGACCCCAGGAGCGCAAAGACGCCGAGCGCCACGATGACGAGTGCGATCAGGCCGGAACCGATCGACCCCGATGCCATCCCCGGCTTGCCCTGCGGACGGCTTGAATTGCCTTGCGTTTCGGTCATCACCCCACCCCAACCTGATTGCCCGTGCTGCTTTTGCCCACAATAGTGGCGGCATTGCAATCCTCTGGATATGGAAGGACCTTCGCGCCAGCCGGCCGGACCGGCGGGGTGGTTCAGGCGGTCCAGGGCAATCCCTACGCCGGAATTGCTTTACGGCACCTGTGTAATGCTGCCGCTGCCTCGGACCTCCGAACGCCGCATGGTCGGGTGCCCGTAGACGTCGAGGTCACCGCTGCCGGAAATCGTGACATCCGCATCCGCCTGTGCGGTAATCTCTGCGTCGCCGCTGCCGCGAATCTCGATCCGAGCGGATTGGGCGACAAGATTCCTGAGCCGGCCGGTGCCCGAACCGCGGATCTCCAGATCGACCGTCTGGGCGGTTCCGGTTGCGGTAACGCTGCCGCTGCCGCGGATGTTCAGCCGCAACCCGGGCTGATTGATCTGCGACAGGGCAAGGTCGCCGCTGCCGACCACTTTCCAGTCTGAAATTGCCGGCCCCGACACCCTGACATCGAGCCGGGATGCGAACCAGCCCGGTTCGCAATCCAAAGTGAGTCTGCTGCCTTCCATCCGCACATGGTCGATCAGGGTCGACTCGCCGCTGACGACGGCCCCAGCCTTGTCACCCGGCTGATAACGGACTGATGCTGGCAAAGCGATCGTGAAACTGCCGTCGTTGCGGAACGGCAGCGTAACCTCTTTTCTAGTCGATGTGGTTGCTCCGCAGGTTGATTGTCCACCAATCCATGAACCCCCGGCGTTGATCCAATCCGGCGCTTGTCTGTTTGGCGCCGTTCCGGACGGAAGACCGCCGACACTTTCCTGGAACCGCCCTGGTTTCCGGAACCGCCCTAGCGGATTTCCCCTGCAGCCGCGGCAGCGGGCTGGGACGCGTTGCCTGGCGTCTCCTTCTGCCGTTCGGCATCGGTTTTGCGCTTCGGGCAATCCTCGTAGTCGTGGTCGCGCCCGCCGCAGTAGGAGCAGCATTTTGCTGGCGCGTCGGAGCGAAGCATCGTTGGCATGCACAAGAATGCACGAAACCCGACAGATTGCGAAGGTCGATTTCGCCACGGAACCGCTGCCGCCGAATGAAAGTTATCTGCTCATTGCAACGGGAGCACAGGACATGGCCGACGACCCGAACCGCTACGAGACCGGAGCGAGGAAATATCCGGCAAAGACGAGCCCCGACGCGGCCGACGAATTTTCGCAGGATGCGGCCGGCAACAAGCCACCTCCCGGCGGCATGGGATTGACCAGGCCGGCTGACGATTTCGACGACAGGACCCTGCATTCGGAGGGCCAGAACCCGCCGCGCGCAGCGATCCGGCCAGACGGCAAGGCCACCGCCAAGAAGCCCGGCAAGGACGCAAGACGATGAACGTCGCCAATCTCCAGCTCGAAGGATTGATGATGGCGATCGCGGCCGTCAACAACGCGCTGGTCCACAAGGGCCTGCTGTCGGTCGACGAGGTCGACATGGCGTTGCGCCGCGCCGAGGCGGCGATGACCAGCGACGAGCGTCTCTATGAAGACATGTCGCCATCCAACCGCGACGCCGTCTGCTTTCCGCTCAGGCTGCTGCAGGCGGCCAACAATGCCCAGGGTGAAACCGGCGTACCGTCCTTTGCCGAACTGGCCAGGATGGTCGGCCGGACCAAGGAGCCCTATAACGACCAGATGTGATGGAGGACGCCATGGCCGACGACAAATCCAAGACCAAGCAGGATCGCAAACTGGTCTCAGGCGAAGAGCCTTACGAGGTCGCTGCCTTTGCCCGCAAATACGGCATACCGCAAAGCGAGGCCGCGACCATCATCAAGCGTTACGGCCCCTCGAGGAGGAAGCTCGACGCGCATATGGCGAGCCGCAACGCCTGATCCAATTCTGGCGGCGGCCGCCTTCATGCCGGAAGCGTCCCTGCCCTGCCGCCTTGTCGAGAGTATCGGCACCGTCAGCCGTGACCTGTCGGGTTCGCCCCTGTGGGATTCAACGCCTGGTTTTGACAGCCGCGGAATACTCGCGCGGCGCAACAACTCATTTACCTCGACGCTGTACCAGTCCGGTGAGCAAAGCCGGGGGTCGGATGCAGGAACAATTATTGCGCTACGAATGTGTCATGGAGCCGAACGGCCGTTGGATGGTGTGGGACATCGTTCACGATCTGCCGGCGCAATTTTCGGAAATCGCGCTGATCGGCCTGAGCCGTCGTGAAGCGGTTTCGCTCTGCCGGCTGCTCAACGAGACGAGCCGTTCCGAGACGCGGCAGAGCCGGGCCTCCTGAGAAGCGCGTGCGTCTCAGGCCTGCCCAGGCTAAGAGGATTTTACATGCGATCGACAATATTCGGTCTGGTCCTGCTGCTGCCGGCCGCCGCCCTGGCGGAGCCGATCGAGACCCAGAAGATCATCACGGCGGCGACCGGCGACTGGAACGGCGACGGCGCCGCCGATCTGGCGATGATCGTCGAGACCGAGCCTGGCTCTCCCATGGACCTGTATTTTTTCCTCAAAGATCGCGATGGCGATTTTCTAAAACCTGCCGGGATCGTGCATGATCAGATTGACGGGGAATGGAAGGATTACGACCGGCCGGGCCCCGCCACATCCGACACCGAGCCCGAACTCACTACGCTCCCCAACGGTTCGATCAAGCTCTATATTCCGGCGATGGAGATCGGCAGCGAGCGGACCAATAAGACGCTGACGCTCGCCTGGCGCAACGGCACGTTCGTCGTCGCCGGTTTTGCCTACGAGTATTGGGATTACATGGACGACAATGTTGCCGGCGACTGCGACTACAATGTGCTGACCGGCAAGGGCAAAAGCAGCAAGAAGCTGGCGGACGGCACCACCAGGCAAGCGACCGTATCGGTCGAAGGCAAGGTCATCCCATTCGCGGAGTGGACCCCGGGCACTGGCTTCAGCGCTTGCGGAGAGTGAGAGGTTTCGGTTGCCTCACTGCAGCGGCGGCTTCCACAGCAGGCTGTTGCGATCGGCGGACTTGACGCGCAGCCAGGTTTCGCGGCCATCGCGCAGCACCCGGAGCGGGATCTCGGCACCGGCCGGGCCGCTCTTCCAAAGCTTGCGATAAAAATCGGCAAGCCCATCGACCGCCGTGTCGCGGACATCCGAGATGACATCGCCTTGGCGAAGGCCCGCCTGGGCGGCTGGACCGCCCTCGGCGACGCTCATCACCACGACCTTGCCGTCGCTCTCGGCCGAGAAGGCGCCGAGCCACGGCCGCGGCGGCCTGGCGACCTGCCCGCGCGTCAGCAGATCGTCGAGGATGGGCGGCAGAAGATCGATCGGCACCACCATGTTGATGTCGGCGACCTCGCCGTTGCGGCTCATCTGCAGGCGCAGCGAACCGATGCCGAGCAGCCTGCCATCCGCGCCGATGAGGCCGGCGCCGCCCCATGAAGGGTGAGCCGGCGCCGTGAAGATCGCCTCGTCGAGCAGATATTCCCAATAGCCGGCGAATTCCTGCTTGGTGACGATCCGCGCCCGCACGGAGCGGCCGACGCCGTCGGCGAGCACGACGGGATCGCCGATCTTGGCCCTGGACGCATCGCCGAGCGCAATGGCGGGCAGCCCGAGCGGCGCCAGCGCCTGCACCAGGCCGAAGCCCGACTCCTGGTCGTAGGCGAGCGCATGGGCGGGAACCACGCGCCCGTCCTGGTCGGCCAGCCAGACCTCCTCGGCCTCGGTGATGAGATAGCCGATGGTGAGTACCAGCCCGTCGCCGCGGATGACCACGCCACTGCCCTCGCGGCGGGTGCCAAGTGTATTTGCCGTGAAGGCGTCCTCTGGCACGGTGGCGCGGACGGCCACGATGGATCGCAAAAGGGGTTCGATATTCATGCTTTGGTTCCTGGCAATGTTCGCAGGCTGATATGGGCTATAGGTATGGCGCAGGTGATCAGGCGCAAGAGGTGGCGCCGGCTTTGGCGTGGACCGGCGCCGCGCCGTTCGCGCCGGGGTTTTGCATCAGCGCCGGCAGCCCTATCTGTACCTACGGCTATCCCAAGCTGCCCTATGCAAAGTTCCTCCGCCATTACCCACGTTGATATCTGATATCCTCCCAACCCAACCCTTCCAAAGGCCTCCCAAATGAACGACTACGCAACGGACCAATACACGCCGCCAAAAGTCTGGACCTGGAACAAGGCAAATGGCGGCGCTTTCGCCAGCATCAACCGGCCGACCGCCGGCCCGACGCATGACAAGAAACTGCCGGTCGGCAAGCATCCGCTGCAGCTTTATTCGCTGGCGACACCGAACGGCGTCAAGGTGACGATCATGCTGGAGGAACTTCTGGCGCTCGGCCACAGCGGCGCCGAATACGACGCCTGGCTTATCAGGATCAACGACGGCGACCAGTTCGGCAGCGGCTTCGTCGAGGTCAACCCCAACTCGAAGATCCCGGCCATGATGGATCGCAGTGGGAAAAAGCCGGTCCGCATCTTCGAATCCGGCTCGATCCTGCTCTACCTCGCCGAAAAATTCGGCGAATTCCTGCCGACGGAGCAGCCGGCTCGCGCCGAGACCCTGTCATGGCTGTTCTGGCAGATGGGCTCGGCGCCCTATCTCGGTGGCGGATTCGGCCATTTCTACGCCTATGCGCCGACGAAGATCGAATATGCCATCGACCGCTTCGCCATGGAAACCAAGCGGCAGATGGATGTGCTCGACCGACGCCTCGCCGAAAGCGAGTATTTAGGCGGCAGCGACTATACGATTGCCGACATTGCGGTGTGGCCCTGGTATGGCGGGCTGGCCAAGGGCCGTATGTATGACGATTCCGGCGAGTTCCTGCAGGTGGAGCAGTACAAGAACGTGCAGCGCTGGGCCGACGCCATCGACGCGCGGCCGGCGGTCAAGCGCGGCCGCATGGTCAACCGCACCTTCGGCGAGCCTTCGATGCAACTGCACGAGCGCCATGACGCCAGCGATTTCGAGACCAAGATGCAAGACAAGCTCGCGGCGGCCAAAAGCTAAGCGGACGACGCGCCGATCTCCCGCCTTGTAGGGGAGATCGGGAGCTTCGGCCGACTGCTCAAGCTCGCCTTCACCGCCGCCATCCACAGCCGGTCGATGTTGGCCAGGAATTTCTCGTCGAGTTTGTCGAGGTGCTTCCAGTACATGCCGTCCTCGAAGAGATAGCCGAGTTCCTTCTCGATCCTGTCGGCCTCCTCCGCCTGATCGAGCCGCAGGCCGGCAAGCATCTCGGCCTTCATTTCCGAAAGCTGCGAGGAAGAAAGCGCGCCGAGTTCATCGAGCGTCAGCCGCGGGAAGATCAGCCGGCTGCGCGGCAGGTCGGATAGGTTGACGCACAGGCAGCCGCGCCGAAGCGCATGGATGAGCAGGCGGGCCGACTTCGCCTCGAGGTTGCGCAGGGTGACGTCGTTGCGCAGCGGATCGGCGCGGCCGACGCCGTAAAAATGCGTGTTGCCGGGCTGGTCGTAGATCATGTCGCAGCCAAGGAATGCCAGCACGTCCGGCTTCTGACTGTGGATCGTCCAGTAGGCCGCCGTCATCGACATGGTGCCGCCGGCATAGACGAAGCCGCCAAAGCTGTTTTGCGCCGGCACGTAATGCGAGGCGCTGAAGATCTGCGCCTGCTGCAGGGGACCGCCTTGCGGCATCCGCTCCGCCGGGAAATCGCCGGCATGGACGAGGAAATCCCAGTCGGGGCGCACGCGCCAGGCGTTGTTGATGGCGACGATCTTGCCGAAGGCCTGCTTGGGCCAGGCGGCGGAGCGCACCACATCGGGGGCGCTACCGATCAGCAAGATCACGTTTGGCGTTCCGTCGATCACCACAACCCTCTCGACCGGCCGAAATGCATCTCGATGCCGCCCGGTTGAACGGCTTTATAGCCTCAATGGCCCATCGAAAACACCAGCCGGATTTAAGCTGGCATCAACAAAAGGCAGCTTGCCAGCCGGTTGTAAAATGTGGCCTTAGGCACCGTCGTACAAGCAGCAGGCAGGTTTTCCCGCTAGCCCAAAAACGACGATATGAGTTGGGCGATATATATTAGTTGACTAAACTAGCGGAACGTCCAATGCACATTCCCAGAACCGAACATGTCCTGTCTAGACCATGATATCTATATGGGACATTACTACATAAGCTGAACGCGACCTCGACGGTTCGGCGGCACAGCCCTCAGACGCCGCGGCTTTGCCTCCGCGCTTTTCGCCCCGGATCCGTAGATCAACCGGACGACGAACAGGAAATATCCAACCTGCATGACGATCAAGGTCAAGATCGTCCAGGCCAGCGTCTTCCAGATTGAACCCGTCGCAAGGTAAGTCGAGATCGCCACGATGGACGATGTGGTGGTCAGCCCCACCAGGAACTGTGGAAAGTTCATGATTTTTCTGCGCCGCCCCGGAACTCGCTACAGCCGGGACGAACTCCCCTAACCCATTACCCCGCACCAACATTTCCACCATTTTAGCAATTGCGCAAGCACCAAATAGAACAGCAGTTAACGCATGCTTCCGTGATCAAGGGCTGCATGTCAGGTCACCAAGGTGGGCTGGCTTGGACGGCGGCTGCGCGTCCCCTCCTCCCCAACCAGCTCTCCATACCCCCTCACCGCCCCATCAAGCCCACGTATTCGCCACGTCTCCCCTTCCCGTGCCTCAAGATGGGACGGGCCGAGCGGGACTTTCCCTCCGCCGTCCGGCAGGTCCAGCACGTAGACGGGATTGCAGATGCCCGACAGGCGCGCACGCAAGGCGCTGACCAGCGCCTGGCCCTCGGCGATCGTGGTGCGCCGGTGCGCCATTCCGCGCACGAGATCGCCGTGGTGCAGGTAATAGGGTTTGACGCCAAGGCGATACATCAGCTCGCGGCACAGCTCTTCCAGCACCTCGACCGTATCGTTCACGCCTTTCAGCAGAACGCTCTGGTTCAGCAGCACGAAGCCGCCCTGCCGCAACGTGCGGCAGGCCCGCTCGGTCGCCTCCGTGATTTCGCGTGGATGGTTGAAATGGGTGACGACAGTGACCATCAGCCGGCCCTGCAAGGCTTGCATCAACCCGCCGGTGACGCGCGACGGCAGCGCGACGGGTACGCGAGTGTGGATGCGCAACAGCCGCACATGCTGGATCGCCTCGACACGGGCGCGGATTTCCGCCAGCGCCCTGTCCGGCAGCGATAGCGGGTCGCCGCCGGTCAGGATCACCTCGCGGATTTCCGGATGGGCCGCGATATAGGCGAAGGCTTCGTCGAGAGCTTCGCGCGTATAGCCGCGGCCGATCGACGTCAGCTGCTCCTTGCGAAAGCAGAACCGGCAATAGACCGCGCATTGATAGGTCGGGAACAACAGAACCCGGTCGGCATGTCGATGCGTCAATCTAGGCACGGGACTGAAGGCGTGGTCGGCGATCGGATCGTCGAGTTCGCCCTCCTGCTCTGCCAGTTCGTCGGGCGACGGGATGACCTGAAGCCGTATCGGATCGGCGGGGTCGTTCCAGTCGATCAGGTCGAGATAGGCCTTGGGAATGCGAACCTTGTGGCGCGTGGCCGCGGCTTCGGCCGCCGCCCGCTCGGCTGGCGACAGCGGCAGCGAATCCAGATCGCCTACATGCCGCACGCCCTCGCGAACATCGTCCCGCCATGCGGCATCCGCCTCGCGAGCGCGCCGGTCATCGGCTGCCACGCCGGCCGCATCGACCGCCATGCTGGCGTCGGGGATGTCGGGATGTGAGGTCATCGCAGGCTCCTTGAATTTCGGGCCGGGGTACAGCATTGGAGCCAGGACTTGAAGGCAATAAGCGGTGTTTGGCCGGGTTGGAGGGCGCGGCAGGAAGCCACAACCGGCCACTGATCAGAACAATCGTCCAACATCGCTGACGCAAAACATTAGCTTGCTCTTATATTAGCTTGAGCGTATACACATAAACGGCCGGTGATCTACCCCCCAACCGGTTAGGCTCGGCGCCAGTTCCCTCCCTACCCCTCAGGTCAACGACGCCGGGCCGCTCGGGTTCGCCCGGTCGCCCGCGGTCGAGACCGGATCGTCGACCTCTTCGATGTCGATCATGCCCCCTGCTCAAGCAGCACCCAACTGAACATACCAGCTGAACACATCGGCGATGCCCGCGTCTCTCGGCCTTCCCGTCGCCGGCCGCGGTCGCTAATCTCGGATTGCGAAAAAGCTGGAGAAGAGCGTATGGCGAACGACTTGTCGCCAAGGCTTTTGGAGATCGTCAATGCGCTGCCCTTGCGGCAGGGCATGCGAGTGCTGGAGATCGGCTGCGGACCGGGTGCTGCAGCGCGCGAGATCGCGCGCCGGATCGGCTGTGGGCACGTGCTGGCGATCGACCGCTCGGCCAAGGCCATCGCGCAGGCCGGGGCCGCCTCGCGCGCCGAGATTGCGGCAGGCCGGCTGAGCCTTCGCCAGGTCGCCATCGAGGATTTCGAGTTGGAGGCCGATGAGAAGCACTTCGACATTGCCGTTGCGGTGCGCGTCGGCGCGCTGGACGGGCGTCATCCCGAAGCAGGAAAAATTGCCCTGCGACGGCTCAAGGCGGCGTTGACCGCGCAAGGCCGGCTGTTCATCGACGGCGGCGATCCGCTGCGCGAAATTGCGATATATGGCTGAGCACCTCGTGCTTGGCCTCCGGAATCGAGCGTCTACGTGACCGTGAGCGGCAGAGCCGGCCTCAGCTCCGCAACCCCGGCGCCTCCTGCCCGGTGCGCTCGACATATTCGGTATAGCCGCCGCCATAGGTGTGGATGCCCTCGGGCGTCAGTTCCAGCACCCGGTTCGACAGCGCCGCCAGGAAATGGCGGTCATGCGAGACGAACAGCATGGTTCCCTCGTACTGCGACAGTGCCGTAATCAGCATCTCCTTGGTGGCGATGTCGAGGTGGTTGGTCGGCTCGTCCAGCACCAGCAAATTGGGCGGGTCGAACAGCATCAGCGCCATCACCAGCCGCGCCTTCTCGCCGCCCGACAGCACCCGGCATTTCTTCTCGATCTCGTCGCCGGAAAAGCCAAAGCAGCCGGCCAGCGCGCGTAGCGGCGCCTGGCCAGCCTGCGGAAAGGCGTCTTCCAGCGTCTGGAACACGGTGCGCTCGCCCTCCAGCACTTCCATGGCGTGCTGGGCGAAATAGCCCATCTTGACGCTCGGGCCGCGCGCCACCGTGCCATTGTCCGGCTCGGAAGCGCCGGCCACCAGCTTCAGCAGCGTCGACTTGCCGGCGCCATTGATGCCCATCACGCACCAGCGCTCGCGGCGGCGCACCTGGAAATCCAGCCCCTCGTAGATCGAGCGGCTGCCATAGCCCTTGTGCACGTTCTTCAGCGTCACCACGTCCTCGCCGCAGCGCGGCGCCGGCTGGAAGTCGAACGACACCTTCTGGCGGCGCTTGGGCGGCTCGACACGGTCGATCTTGTCCAGCTTCTTCACCCGGCTCTGCACCTGGGCGGCATGTGAAGCCCGCGCCTTGAAGCGCTCGATGAAGGCGATCTCCTTGGCCAGCATCGCCTGCTGGCGCTCGAACTGCGCCTGCTGCTGCCTGTCGGCAATCGCCCGCTGCTGCTGGTAGAATTCGTAGTTGCCGGAGTAGGCGGTCAGCGAACCGCCGTCGATCTCGACCACCTTGTTGACGATGCGGTTCATGAACTCGCGGTCATGCGAAGTCATCAGCAGCGCGCCGTCATAGTTCTTCAGGAACTGCTCCAGCCAGATCAGGCTTTCGAGGTCGAGATGGTTGCTCGGCTCGTCGAGCAGCATGGCATCGGGCCGCATCAAAAGGATCCTGGCCAGCGCCACGCGCATTTTCCAGCCGCCGGACAGCTTGCCGACGTCGCCGTCCATCATCTCCTGGCTGAAGCCGAGCCCGTCGAGCACCTCGCGGGCGCGCCCGTCCAGCGCGTAGCCGTCGAGCTCCTCGAAGCGGTGCTGCGCCTCGCCGTAGCGGGCGATGATCTCGTCCATCTGGTCGGCTTGGTCAGGGTCGCCCATGGCGTGCTCGAGCTCGCGCATCTCGGCCGCCACTTCGCTGACCGGCCCGGCGCCGTCCATCACTTCGGCCACCGCACTGCGGCCCTCCATGTCGCCGACATCCTGGCTGAAATAGCCGATGGTGACGCCGCGATCGACGGAGACCTGGCCCTCGTCGGGCTGCTCCTCGCCGTTGATCATGCGAAACAGCGTCGTCTTGCCGGCGCCGTTGGGGCCGACCAGCCCGACCTTCTCGCCCTTCTGCAAGGCGGCGGAGGCTTCGATGAAGACGATCTGACGGCCGTTCTGCTTGCTGATGCTTTCGAGACGAATCATGGTTTTCCGGGAAAGGCCAAAGGAGCGTTCCCGCGCCAATACGCGATAGGCCGCGCCGGCGGAAGCCCGCAGTAGTGAGGCGCCCCGCGCCAAATTGTCTGAACCCGCCAATTGCTTCCCGGCTGGATCAGGCTTTGACCACGTAGGGATGAGCCGGCGGATCAGCTATCGGTCAGGGCCTTTGTCGTCGCCAGTTTGACCCCGGCGGCGGCAAATGCCGCATTGTGCCGGGCTATGATCTCCGCGGCGGTCTCGCCAGCGGTGTCTAGCGTGCTGTGGGCGTCGGAAACCACGGTGACGCCCAGGCCCGCCGCAAAGGCGCCCTTCACCGTGGCCGCCACGCAAAAATCGGTCTGCGCGCCGATCAGAACGACCTCGCCGGCGCCCTGCCCGACTACCCATTCTGCAAGCGCGGCATTGCTGAACGCGTCGCCGACACGCTTGGCGAACGTCGGCTCGTCCCCGGCCTGGCCGAGCGCCGGCCACACCGGCCAGCCCGGCTCACCCGGCGCCAGTGGATCGCCCTGCGGCCCGTCATGCCTGATGAAGGCGACCTTGCGCCCGCTGCGCCGTGCCCACTCGATCAGCGCGCGGGTGCGGGCAACCATGCCGTCGGCATCATGGATCGGCGGTTCGGCGACGCCGTCGAACATGCCGGCCTGAAGGTCAATCACGATGAGCGGCGCAGTGGCCGCGGGGCTGGTCCCTGACATGGTTTTTTATAGCACGAGGGCGGAGCTGATCAAGGATCAGGGCCGCGATGGCGCGCACGGGCAACCGCAAGTGGCTGGAGTTCGAGATATGTGACAATCCGCTTGCAGCAGCGCTAACATAGCGCGCCATTGGGATGTGGGTCAGTTCGAAATTCTGGCTATCGGCCGTGACCGGATTGCATTCGTGGCAAGCTCCTGCGAAGAAATTACCATGACACATGCAGCCGTAGCTTTCCTTGCGATCGTGACTTCGGTGTTGGTCGCGATCCTACCCGCACAATCGCAAGAGTGGACGCCCTCGGAGGACGCGGTTCGAGATGCAACGGAAACGGTTGGTCACTATTTCCTTTCGCTCGATAATCAAGAGTATGGGCGGGCATACGAAATGAAAACTGATACCGCCAAAGCTTCGATCCCATCGAATGCCTTCGTGGAGCAAAGTAAACATTTTCATTCTCAGGCCGGCGCTGTGCGCGAGCGCCGGCTACTCAAATTCACGTGGTTGAAGGACCCAGCGAACGCTGCCTTTCCTGGCGTTTATGCCCAGTCGACATAGCGGCGAAATTTGAAAACATCGATCGTTACTGCGGCTATATTGTTCTCTATCAGCGGCCGTCAGGTGGAAATTTTCGAGTCATGCGGGTCGAAAGCAACGTCATCGACAACGCTACCGCGAAAAGCATTGAAAAGACCCAATCGAAACTTGAATTAGATCGAGCATGGGCCGAGTTGTCGGCTAACTGTCCGAATTTTCCATCGTGAAGGTGAGCGGTCCGCTTTTGTACGTTCCGCGACCATCGCTTTTCGGCTTCCCTCGCTTCGATCAGCGCAACGATGTCGGAGATCTCTTACAGATTGCCGGCCCTACGACGCGAACGCAGCGAGAGCGCAGCTTTTGTCCTCACCCAATCCGCCCGTCACGGCATAGGCGCCGGCGGTGCGCTTGTCACTAAACCCAAGCGCGATGTTTATCTCGTCCGATCGCCCTTCGCAAAGTAGCCGGCGGCCCGGACGATCACACCCGGCCCGATGCCCCATCCTCGCCAAAAATCCCGGTCACCCAGTCGATGAACACGCGTACCCGTGGCGCGAGCTGGCGGTTCTGTGGGTAGAGCGCCGACAGCGGTGTCGGCGACGGCGGGTAATCCGGCAGCACTTCGACAAGCGTGCCGCGTGCGAAATCCCCGGCGAAGCGGTAGTGCGGCGCCTGCACCAGGCCGATACCGAGACGCGCCAGCTCCGCCATCGTGTCGGAGCCGTTGACCGTCACCCGGTTGGGCAGGCTGACATAGCGCAACGCGCCGCCGACGGTGAATTCGAGCGGCATGACCTCGCCGGTCCGCGACGAGCGGAAGCCGACCATCAGATGGCCTTCGAGATCGTCGAGGGTTGCCGGCATGCCGAGGCGTTCGCCCGCGAAGCGGCGCGGCCAACCTGACTGGTTGCCGCCCGGAAAGGCGGCGCCAGCCTCCGTGCCTCACTTCAACTCCACCCAGACCGGCGCATGATCGCTGGCGCCGGTCTCGCCGCGCACGTCGCGGTCGATGCCCGCCGCTACCAGCCGGCGCGACAGCTTCTTGCTGAGCAAGATATGGTCGAGGCGCAGGCCGGCATCGCGCGGCCAGCGGTTGCGGCGATAGTCCCAGAATGTGTAGAGCGTCTCCGTCGGGTGCTTCTTGCGCAGCGCGTCAAGCCAGCCCTGGTCGAGCAGCCGCTGGAACGATGCGCGGCTTTCCGGCTGGACCAGCGCGTTGTCGTCATAGGAGCGGGTCGGGTAGATGTCGCGCGGCTCGGGCACGATGTTGTAGTCGCCGGCCAGCACCACCGGCAGGCCGGTGTCGAGCAACTGTGCCGCATGCGCCTCCAGCCTCTCGTGCCAGGCCAGCTTGTACTGGAATTTCGGGCCGGGCTGCGGATTGCCGTTCGGCGCGTAGAGGCAGGCGACGACGATGCCGTTGACCGCCGCTTCGATGTAGCGCGCCTGCTGGTCGCTATCGTCGCCGGGCAGCGCCTCGCGGGTCAGGACGGGTTCTGAGCCACGCGCGAGTATGGCGACGCCGTTCCAGGTCGGCTGCCCGACCCACACCGCGCCGTAGCCGGCCGCCGCAAGCGCAGTGCGCGGAAACTGCGTCTGCCTGGTCTTGAGCTCCTGCAGGCAGGCGATGTCGGGTTTGGCGGCAGCCAGCCATGCGAGCAGGTTCGGCAGCCGGCTGTTGATGTTGTTGACGTTGAAGGTGGCGATCTTCATCGGCCTGCTTCAGCGCACGATGCGTTCGGTCCACGCCTTCACCGCATCAGCGAGCGTCTTCAGATGATCGGCGGTGGAGAAGCCGGAGATGTTTTTGCGCGGCTTCAGATCATGGTCGCCGTCTTCCAGCCAGAAAATCTCGATTGCGTCGGACAGAGCATAGGTCGCGACCTCGTCTTTGGTCCCGAACTCGTCGCGCGTGCCTTGGAAGATCACTGTCGGCGTCTTGAGATCGGCGAGGTGCTTTGTCCGAAGCTGCGTCGGTTTGCCCGGCGGATGGAAGGGATAGCCAAGGCAAAGCAGGCCCGAGATCTCGCCCTTTGAAAACATCTCGTCGGCGATCATCGAAGCGACGCGTCCGCCCATCGACTTGCCGCCGATGATCAGCGGACCCTTCACGCCCTTCGCCCGGAGGTCGGCGATCGCCTTGACGTATTCCGGGTTAACCGTCTCGGCGCGCGGCGGCGGCTTGCGGTGGCCGTAGCGGCGAGCCGCCATGTAGTGGAATTCAAAGCGCGCGACGCGGAAGCCGGCTGCGGCCAGCGCCTTGGCGGTGGCGGTCATCGAGGGCGAGTCCATAGGAGCGCCTGCGCCATGGGCGAGCAGGATGGTGATGGCGGCGGTGTCGGGGCCGTCGAAGAGGAAGGTTGTCATGGGGACTCCAACGCTGGTGACCCCTTCTCCCCTTGTGGGAGAAGGTGGCCGAGCGAAGCTCGGTCGGATGAGGGGTGTTCCAGGGAACGCCGACGCCTCATTTCTTCCAACACCCCTCAACCGTCTCGGCGCTGCGCGCCGATCCACCTTCTCCCACAACAAGGGGAGAAGGAGGCGCTACTACCTCACCCCGCCGACATCCGCGCCAGCTGCAAATCCACGAACTGTATCCCCTTGGCGGCCGTGCGCGCCCATTCGGAGTTGGGATCGAGTTCGAGGTAGCGCACCCAGCGACGCCGCGCCTCGGCGAGATTGCCGGCGCCGAACTCCAGCCTCGCAAGGTTGAATACCGCGTCGGCATAATTGGGATCGAGTGCGATCGCCTTGAGCAAATGCCGTCGCGCCGACGCCACCCGCCCCTCTTCGCTCATCAGCCCGGCGAGATTGAACCAGGCCTCGACGAAGCCGGGATCGAGCTTTATCGCGCGGGCATAGTCGTGCGCCGCCTCGGCCGCGTGGCCGGCGGCGCGCAGGCAGTTGGCGCGGTTGAAAGCGGCGATGGCATCGCTTGGGTCGATGGCCAGGCAGCGCCGGTAGAGCGCCGCCGCCTGCTCGTGGTCTTCAGCCCCTTCCGCCGCCTCGGCATCGGCGAACAGCTCTTCCAGCGTGTCGTCATCCTGCGTTCCCAGATCGAACAGCAGCTGGCCGTCGAGTTCGCTCTGGCCGCCCTCGAGATAGATCGCATCGGCCCGCCCATGCTGTGAGCCGACGGCGAGCGACTTGGCGGTGAGCGAGGCGACCGGGCCCGACCGGTGCACCGAGCGCGCAATCGCCCCCCATGAGGCGCCGCCGGCAACCAGCCCGGCATATTTGCGGGCGAGGATCAGGTCGCGAAAGGAATACGGTTCGCAATCATGCTCGAAGGCATCGAACAGCGACAAAAGGTCGAGATCCTCGCCGGTCAGCCGCGACTGGTCGATCAGCGACTGCCGCGACAGCGCCGAAGCCTCCGGCGCTTTCATCAGGCCGAGCAGGCGCAGGAAGCCGTTCTCGCTGACCAGCTTGCGCCCGGCCGCGCGCTCGGTGACGACGCGGCGCTCAATCTCGGCATCATCGGCCCTGGCGAGCAACATGCGGCCCAACACGACATGTGTGGTGCGCCGAGTGACGCCGCGCCGCAACTCGCCGTGCTGGCGCTCGACCTCGCGCGCCGCCAACCTGAGCGGAAAGGCGGCCAGCGCGCCGACGATGCCGAAGACCGTGCCGGCGAGAGCCGTCACGCCTTGCTCTTGCCGACGGCTTTGAGAAGGTTCGCCTTGAGCGGGTTTTCCTTGGCCGCGGCGGCGCCGGCCTTGGCGGATTTCGCCGCGGGCTTGGCCGTTTCATCGGCCTTGCTCTTGGACTTGGCCGGCGGCTTGGCCGATTGCGACAGGCTCGCCTTCAGCGCATCCATGAGATTGATGACATTGCCGCGCTCAGGCGCCGCCGCGATGATCGGCTTATGGCCCTTCAGCTTCTCGCGGATCATCGCCATCAGCGCGATCTCGTAGCGGTCCTCGTAATTCTTCGGATCGAAGGTGGTTTCCTTCTGCTTGATCAGCGCCTCGGCCAATTGCAGCATTTCGGGATCGGGGGTTCCGGCCGGGATATTGCCGAAATACTCAGCCGTGCCACGCACTTCGTTCGGATTCCTCAAGGTGCAGACGAACATGCCGTTCTCGCGCGCGCCGATCGTCACCACGCGCTCGCGGCTGGACAGCACCAGGCGGGCGATCGCCAGCTTGCCGGATTTGCGCATCGCTTCGCGCAGCACGGCGAAGGTCTCCTCGGCCATTGCGCCGTCCGGCGCCAGGTAATAGGGCGCGTCCTGATAGATGACGTCGACCGAATGCTCGTCGACAAAGGCCTCTATGTTCATCGTATGATTGGATTCGATGCGTACCGCATCGAGATCGGAGTCCTCGATGATGATGTACTGCTTGTCCTCGTATTCGTAGCCCTTGACCAGGTCCGAACGCTCGACCAGCCCGAGTTCGGGGTCGACCGGCTTCATGTTGATGCGGTTGTGCGTCTTGTTGTGCAGCTGGTTGAAGCTGATGCGCTCGCTGGCGCTGGTCGCCGGATAGAGCCGGACCGGACAGCTGACCAGACTGAGCTTGAGGTAACCTTTCCAACTTGCCCTGGGCGCCATGAAATACTCCTACGCGGCCTTGTGCTGTCGAACTGTTCGCAGCGTTCATTCGTCCGGAGGACGAACGGGGCTGCCGAAATCCTACATTGCCCCTTACAATACCGGCAAATCCCTAGCGAAATCTTCCTCCGCTGAGAGCCGCCTGCAGGCAAGGGATCCGTGGCGAAGAATAATTCAAATTTTCCGGAGCGTCGATGGATTGCAGATCGGACCGGCGCACCGCCGTCACCATTCTACCGGACGGCTCTGTGCAGCGGCCAAAAGATCGGCCAAACCTGTGCCTCGACCCGCTTTGATGCTGGAGTTTCAATCTGATAACGCCGTTTGCGATCGGCCATGACCGATCGCCGGCCGGCTGGCAGACAATCGGCCAAATGATCGGCCAATTTTTCTATTAATCTAGAAAAAAACTATTTATGATTATGTACTTATTAATTCTGAAGATCGGCCAAAAATTGGAGGCAGCCGTACCATGGAAGAAAGCGTACAGCGGATCGAACCGGCCCGTCTGGAGGAAGTATCCGAGGAAATCTCGGATGCCCTGGCGGAATTGTCGGCGGCGTCCGCTACGTTGGGCGGCAGCCTTCATCCCCGTACAGCTGCCAACCTCGCCGATCTCGTGCGCATCATGAATACCTATTACAGCAACCTCATAGAGGGCCATGACACGCGTCCGCGCGACATCGAGCGCGCGCTGGCAGGAAATTTCGACAAGGATGAGGAACGGCGGAACCTGCAACTTGAAGCCGCCACTCACGTCAGGCTCCAGGCCGAGATCGACCGGATGGCTGCGCGGGGCCGATTACCTGATCCGGCTTCCCGCGCCTTCATCCTGTGGCTGCATCAGGAATTCTATCGGGATGCCGAGGAACTCATGCTGCGTGTCAAGGGTGCAGGGCGCGAATTTCTCATGGTGCCCGGGGAATGGCGATCGAAACTTGAGCACGATGTTGCGGTCGGCAGGCATCAACCGCCATCCAGCGTCCGCGTCGACGATTTCATGTGCTATTTCGAAACGCGCTACGGCTTCGCAAAGCTCGGCAAGGCAGGCCGGATACTCGCCATTCCTGCTGCGCATCATCGCTTCAATTTCATCCATCCATTTCCCGACGGCAACGGGCGCGTCAGCCGCTTGATGAGCCATGCGATGGCACATGAGGCAGGTATCGCCGCTCATGGATTGTGGTCGATTTCACGTGGACTGGCGCGAGGGCTGAAGAGTCGCAAAGACTACAAGACCATGATGGATCATGCCGACATGCCGCGCCAGGGCGATCTCGACGGCAGAGGCAATCTCTCACAGCGCGCGCTAGCGGATTTCACCCTGTGGTTCCTGCGCGTCTGTGTTGACCAAGTGACCTTCATGTCCGGCCTTTTTGATCTCGCCACGCTGGCAAAGCGTCTTCGCGCCTACGCTACAAGCAGCGAGTTGAAGCCGGAAGCCAGCCGTCTGCTGGAAGAGGCGCTGATACGCGGCGAATTCGAGCGAGGCGAAATCTCGCGCATTACCGGACTGCCCGAGCGGACCGCGCGGCGGGTTTTCAATGATGTCATTTCGCTTGGGCTGCTGGAATCCGAGACGCCCAAAGGGCCGGTATCCCTGCGCTTTCCCGCCAAGGCCTTGGACACGCTGTTCCCGAGGCTGTTTCCCGAAACATGAATCAACAGTCAGCCAGCCTCAGGTCCAACCGGCGGCAAATCCCTGGCGAAATCTTCCATGTCGGCCCAGGGATCGCCTGACGTCGCCAGCAGGCCCGGCAGCGACGAATAATTCAGATCCTGCGGAGCGTCGATGGATTCCAGATCGCTCCAGCTCACCGGCGTCGAGGCCGGCAAATTGGTGCGGGCGCGCAGCGAATAGGGAGCCGCAGAAGTGTGGCCGCGCGCATTGCGGTGATAATCGATGAAGATACGCCGCTTGCGGTTATCCTTGCCCATGGTGGTGGTGAAAGTGTCGGGCGCGGTGGCGGCAAGATGCGTCGAGATGGCGCTGGTCGCCTGGTGCAATTTCTTCCAGTTCTGCTTTTGCGTCACCGGCACTGATATGTGGATGCCGTGGCCGCCGGACGTCTTGGCGAACGGCACCAGCCCTAGCGCTTCCAGCTCGCCCTTAATGTGCACCGCCGCCTCAACCACCTCGCGCCAGGCGATCCCCTCGCCCGGGTCGAGGTCGAAAACGATCAGGTCCGGCTTGTCGAGCCGCGTGCGATGGGTGCCCCAGGTGTGGAACTCGACGACACCGAACTGCGCCAGCGCCAGATAGCCCTTGGCGTCTTCCACCGAGAGATAGGATTTGGTCTCGCCCTCCGAATTGGTCGCTTCGAAAGTCGCCACAGAGGACGGCATGCCGGTGAAGGCGTGGCGCTGGAAGAAACAGTCCTGCGGCCTGCCGGTCGGGCAGCGCACCAGCGACACCGGCCGGCCGAGAATGTGCGGCAGCATGAAATCGCCGACCAGCGCGTAATAGACGGCAATGTCGAGCTTGGTCGGGCCGGTCTTGCCGAACAGCCGTCGCGTCGGGTTGGTCACCCAGATGGTGGCGAGGTCGGCCTCGGCGATCAGCCGCTTGCGCTTGGCCGAAACCGGCGTCGACAGGCCGACGTCGCGCAGGCCGCGGAACACGGCATGGCGCAGCGCATTGTCGGTGGTCCGGTTGGCGTAGTGGATATGCGCCGAAAGCAGCGGCCGCACCCAGTTCATCTCGCGCATGATTTCGCGGGGAACCCCTTCGGGCGCGGATGCCCCGGCGCGCAACGGCTCCAGCCGCGCCAGCAACTCGCCGGCGGTGGCGGCGTCGAAGCCGGTGCCGACCTTGCCGCGATAGTGCAATTCGCCATCCTCGAATTCGCCGAGGCCGAGTGCGGCCAGCCCCTCGGCCGCATCGGAGACTGTGTAGCCGGCGATAACGAAATCGCCGGTCTGAAGCGCCTTGGTCTTGGTCCAGGTCTTGGTGCGGCCGCTCTGGTAGACCGCCGTAGCACGTTTCGAGACGACGCCCTCCAGCCCCATTTCCGATGCCTGGTCATAAAGCGCCTGGCCGTCGCCCTCGGCGTGATCGCTGTACTGGATGGCGGAGTTGGCGCCGAGACCGGACAGCAGCTGCGAAAGCAGCGTCTTGCGCCGGCGGAGCGGCACTTGCCTCAGGTCCCAGCCGTCGAGATAGAGAAGGTCGAAGGCATAGAAGTGGAGCTTGTTGCCGGCGCCTTCGGCCAGCGCATCCTGCAAAAGGGCAAAGCGGCTGATGCCCTTGGCGTCGAGCGCGACGACCTCGCCGTCGATGATCGCCTCGCGGCACGGCAGCCTGGCGAATGCAAGCGGCAGGTCGCCATAGCGCTTCGTCCAGTCGAGGCCGGCGCGGGTGATCAGCCTGACTGCGCCGTTAGCGAGATGCGCCATGGTGCGGTAGCCATCGAATTTGATCTCGTGCAGCCAGACTTCGCCCGTTCGGGCCGCTGGGTCATCGCCGCCCGGCGGTTTCGAAACCTGCGTAGTCAGCTGCGGCACGATGCGGGTGGGCGGCGGCGCCTTGACGGCGCCCGGCACAGCACCGGGTTTCAACACCACCGGCCTGGCAGGCTTGGCGGCCGGCTTCGGCGTTGCCACCAGTTCCTCGATGCGGCGTCCGGATTTGACGCTTTCCGGGCGGGCTTCCAGTATGTCGAGCTTGGCGTCGGCGGCCAGATCACGCTCCTTGAACAGCAGCCAGTTCTTCTTGCCCTCATCCTCGCCGGGCTTGGGCTTCAGCCGCGCCAGCATCCAGCCGCCATTGAGCTTCTCGCCGGCGAGCCGGAACTTGAAGGAGCCGGTGCGCAGGCTCTTCTCGACGTCATCCATCGGCGCCCAGATGCCGGTGTCCCAGACGATCATCGGCCCGCCGCCATATTCGCCCTCGGGAATGACACCTTCGAAGTCGATATATTCGAGCGGATGGTCCTCGGTCTCGACCGCCAGCCTTTTATCGGCCGGATTGAGCGACGGGCCGCGCGGCACCGCCCAGCTCTTCAGCACGTCGCCGACCTGCAGGCGAAGGTCGTAGTGGTCGGCGGTGGCGTGGTGCTTGTGAACGACGAAGCGGTTGCCTTCCCCCGCAACCAGCCCGCCGGCGGGTTCCGGCGTCCTCGTGAACTCGCGCTTGGCGCGATAGGCCTTGAGCTTCGAAGGAGCTGGCATGGACTAGGCGCGGGTGGTGGGCAAAAGCAACGAGCGCGGCATCAAAATCCCATCGCAGCGGCGCTCCAATGTCACGGCATGGATCCCAGGGTCTCCGCGACGTCGCTTAGCTCCCGCTCCGCCCTGGGATGACGAAGGATGGCAGGTCACGCCGCTCAATCGTCGGTGGCCGGCGTCAATTCGAGTTCGGCCGGCGACAGGCCCTGCTGCAGCTGGCTGAGCCGGAATTCGTCGACCCAATAGGCCTCGCCGTCGACCAGCACCCGCGCGCTGTAGCTGCCGGCCGAAAAACGCTGCGCAGTGATGTACACCTTGTGGCGGTCGAGCGCGTTCCGCACCGCGGCGCGCTTGGATTTCTGACTGGCGACGGAACTGGCCATGCTGGTTACTCACGCACAAGCCGCAAGGCGGCGTGCCTTAAGGATGGCCGAGAGCGTGTCGGCTGTCAATTTGGCAGTCGCTGCGAGCCGCGCGCGGTAGCGCCTCCGGCTCTGTGGAAACCGAGCCGGTGCGCTATATTGCCCTGGCGGCTTGGAACGCGATGCTGATCCGGAGAGCTTCACATGACATTGACGATGCGCAAACTCGGCAGCCAGGGGCTGCAAGTCTCGGCAATCGGTCTCGGCTGCATGGGCATGAGCCAGTCCTATGGCCCGGCCGACGAGGCGGAATCGACCGCCACGCTGCACCGCGCCATCGAACTCGGCTGCGCCTTCCTCGACACCGCGGAAGTGTACGGGCCGTTCACCAACGAGGAACTGCTCGGCCGCGCGCTGAAGGGCCGGCGTGATGAGGTGACGATCGCGACGAAATTCGGCTTCCGCATTGAAAACGGCAAGCAAGTCGGCACCGAGCGCGACAGCCGGCCCGAACATATCCGCGAGGCTTTGGAAGGTTCGCTGAGGAGGCTCGCCACCGACCACGTCGACCTCCTCTATCAGCACCGCGTCGATCCGGCGGTGCCGATCGAGGATGTGGCGGGCGCTGTCGGCGAGCTGATCGCTCAGGGCAAGGTCCGCTTCTTCGGCCTCTCTGAAGCCGGCGCCGCCAATATCCGCCGGGCGCATGCCGTGCATCCGGTGTCGGCCGTGCAGAGCGAATATTCGCTGTGGGAGCGCAATCTGGAGCCGGAAATCATTACGCTGCTGAAAGAGCTCGGCATCGGCCTGGTGCCGTTCTCGCCGCTCGGCCGCGGTTTTCTCACCGGCGATGTCAGGCGCGCCGAAGACTATCCGGAGGGCGATTACCGGCGCGGCGATCCGCGCTACCAGGGCGCCAACTATGACGCCAACATGCGGGCGGCGGCCACGGTACTCGACATCGCCGCGGCGAAGCCCGTCAAGCCAGGTCAGATCGCGCTGGCCTGGCTGCTCCACAAGGGGAGCGACTTCGGCATCGACATCGTCCCGATCCCCGGCACCAAGCGCAGAAAATACCTCGAGGAGAACGTCGCCGCGGCTTCGATCAGGCTCGACCCAGCCGAGATGCAAGTGCTCGACGACGCGCTGGCGCCGGGAAAGGTCGCCGGGCCGCGCTACGGCGAGCGCACCATGGTGATGATCGATCGGTAGGTCTTGCCTGCCCCCGTTCTTGCGCAAAGCTCCGGCCTTGGCTAGCATCCGCCGGCAGGCACCGAGCGGAGGAGAACGTCGCGGTGGACCGGCTGGAGCGCCGTGCGTCCCTTCAAAGCGAGTTGGGCGCTCAAAGGACACTCCATTTTTGAATCGACGCAAGGAACCTTCCGGAAAACCCATTCCGGTTTCGGGGTCATGCGCTCATCTGGGAGGAGACTAAATTGATCAACAGACGTGAATTCCTGCTGTCGTCGGCGGCGATGGGCGCCTTGGCGCTAGCCGCTCCGCGACTGGCTTTTGCGCAGGACAAGCTGACCATCCTTGGTTCGGTGCCGAGCCTCGGCTTTCCATTCTTCGTGCACATGCTGAACCAGATCAAAGCTGAGGCCCAGGCGCAAGGCGTCAACCTGGTCGAGAGCGACGGCCAGAATTCGGCGCCCAAGCAGACCGCCGATATCGAAGCGGCGCTGGTGCAGAAGGTCAACGCCATCGTCATCTCGCCGCTCGACGTCAACGCGCTGGCCCCAGCCATCGAGGAAGCGGTCAAGGCCGGCGTTCCCGTCGTCACCATCGACCGCCGCGTCGAAGGCGTCGAAGGCATCCTCGCCCATGTCGGCGCCGACAATGTCAAGGGCGGCGAGGCCGAAGCACAGGCCATGGTGGCGGCGTTCCCGAACGGCGCCAAGATCTTCCATCTGCAGGGTCAGCCCGGCGCCGGCCCGGCGATCGACCGTAACAAGGGTGTGCACAACGTCCTCGATCCCATGAAGGACAAGTACCAGATCATCTTCGAGCAGACCGCCAACTTCGCCCGCGCCGAGGCGCTGTCCGTCACCGAGGCCGGCCTTGCCGCCAACGGCAAGCCCGACGCGATCATCTGCGCCAACGACGACATGGCGCTTGGCGCGGTTGAAGCCTGCGCGGCGCGCAACTTCACCGACGTCAAAATCTATGGCTTCGACGCGCTTCCCGAAGCGCTGGTCGCCGTGCGCGACGGCAAACTGGCCGGCACGGTCGAGCAATTCCCCGGCGAACAATCGCGCACCGCCGTGCAGATCGCGGTCGCTTACGCCAGGGACAAGACCGAGCCAAAGGAAAAGCTGGTGCTTTTGACGCCGATCGTCATCGGCAAGGACAATCTCGACAAGGCGGAGAGGCTGGGCGAGACGAAGTAGGCGAAGCCGACGGGACAGCCCCCCTCTGGCCTGCCGGCCATCTCCCCCTCAAGGGGGGAGATTGGATGTCACGTCGGCTTTCGCTAGTTTTCGATCTTGCAGAAGAGGCGAAGCCAATGAAGCTGCCAATCTCCCCACTTGAGGGGAGATGGCCGGCAGGCCAGAGGGGGGCGCTGCCCCGCCAGCCTTGCGTGACAACCGAATGATCGAGGAGCAAACTTTGCCCAAGGCAGCCGCCATCGCGCCCTCTCCCGCCCTGCTCACCGTCGAGGGCGTGACCAAGCGCTTTGCCGGCGTCACCGCGCTGAACGACGTTTCGCTCGAAGTCCGCCCCGGCGAGATACTCGGCCTGCTCGGCGAGAACGGCGCCGGCAAATCGACGCTGCTCAAGATCCTGTCCGGCGTGATGCCGCCGTCCAGTGGTCGCATCGTCTTCGACGGTGTCGAATTCAATCCGCACAATCCGCAGGATGCCAAGCGCCACGGCATCGTCACCATCTACCAGGAACTGAGCCTGATCCCCACGCTGACCGTGGCGGAGAATATTTTCATCGGCCGCGCGCCGCTCGGCCGGTTCGGGCTGGTGAGTTGGCGGCGAATGGAGCAAGATTCGCGCGCGATCATCGCCCGCGTCGGTCTCGACCTCGACCCGGCGACGCCGGTTTCCGCATTGTCGGTGGCCGAGCAGCAGCTGGTCGAGATCGCCCGCGCGCTATCGCTGAAGAGCCGCTTGATCATCATGGACGAGCCGACCTCGGCGCTGACCGAAACCGAAGTGCACAGGCTGATGTCGATCATGGACCGGCTGCGCAAGGATGGCGTCGCCATCATGTTCGTCACCCACCGGCTAGAGGAGGCATCGGCGATCTGCGACCGCATGACGGTGCTGCGCGACGGCAGGCTGGCCGGCCATCTCGACCGCGAAGGCGGGCCGATCAGGTTGCCGAAGATCATCGAGAAGATGGTCGGCCGTGCCGCTTCCGAGCTCTATGCCAGGCCGACGCAGCGCGATGTCGCCGGCGACGTCCGGCTCTCGGTGCGCGGCCTGCGCACGGTGCGCGATCCGCAGGCGCCGCACGCCATCGTGCTCGAAGGCGTCGATCTCGACCTCAAGGCGGGCGAAATCCTCGGCGTCGCCGGGCTCGTCGGCTCCGGCCGCACCGAGCTCGCCCGCGCCATCTTCGGCGCCGACCGCATTGCAGCCGGCACCATCATGCTCGACGGCAAGCCGATCGCGCCCGCCTCACCCGCCGACGCCATCGAGCTCGGCATCGGGCTGGTTCCGGAAGACCGCAAGCACCAGGCAATCTTCGCAGCACTCGCCATCCTCACCAATTTCTCGATCGCCGCGCTCGACCGCTACTCCAATGTCGGCTTCATGGCCGAGCGGCGAGAGCGCGAGGCGTTGGCGAACTACAGGAAGACGCTGTCGATCCGCATGGCCTCGCCCGAGCAGGCGATCGAGGGACTGTCCGGTGGCAACCAGCAGAAGGTCATCCTTGCCCGCTGGCTGGCACGCGATCCCAAGGTGCTGATCGTCGATGAACCGACGCGTGGTGTCGATGTCGGCGCCAAGGCGGAGGTGCACCAGATCCTGGTAGAGCTCGCGGCACGCGGCATCGCCATCATGATGATCTCGTCCGAGCTGCCCGAAGTGCTTGCGGTGTCGGACAGGATCGTCACCATGCGGCGCGGGCGCATTACCGGCGAGATGCCCGGCATCGAGGCGACCGAGGAGAAACTGATGGAACTGATGGCGCTCGACCAGAAGCAGGAAGCAACGCAATGACCAGCACGACCGAACGAAGCCAGCGCGGCGGCGTCAATCTTGCGCGCCTGCTGATGAGCTTCGGCCCGCTGATGTTCCTGGCGTTGCTGATTGTCGTCTTCACCGTGCTGAAGCCGAGCTTCATCGACCCGATCAACCTGTTCAACATCATGCGCCAGATCTCGATCACCGGGCTGATCGCGCTCGGCATGACCTTCGTCATCCTGACGGCCGGTATCGATCTGTCGGTCGGCTCGCTGCTCGCCTTCTGCGGCATGGTCGCGGCGGTGGTGGCCAAAGGCGGCACCGCCAACACGCTGTCGCTGTCGACGTCTGGCACGCAAGGCTACGGCTGGTTCGCCGCCCTTCTCGCCGCCGTCGTCGTCGGCGCCATGGCCGGCGGCGTCCAGGGTTTTGCCATCACCAGGCTGAAAGTGCCGCCCTTCGTCGTCACGCTCGGCGGCCTCACCGTGTTTCGCGGCCTGACCTTGACGATTTCCAATGGCGGCCCGATCTCCGGCTTCGACGCCTCGATGCGCTGGTTCGGTACCGGCCTGATCGGCCCGGTGCCGGTGCCGGCGATCATCTTCGCGATTGCCGCGATCCTTTGCCATATCGTGCTGCGCTACACACGTTACGGCCGCGCGGTCTATGCCGTCGGCGGCAATGCCGAGGCGGCACGGCTCTCCGGCCTGCGTGTCGACCGCATCCTGATCTCGGTCTACATCATCGTCGGCTTCTTCGCCGGCCTTGCCGCCTTCGTTTTGTCGGCGCGGCTCAACTCCTCCGAAGCCGTCGCCGGCATCGGCTACGAGTTGACGGTGATCTCGGCGGTCGTTATCGGCGGCACCTCGCTGTTCGGCGGCATCGGCAGCGTCGGCGGCACGGTGGTCGGTGCAGGACTGATCGGCGTCTTGCAGAACGGGCTGCAGTTCAACAACGTCTCGTCCTACACGCAAAGCATCGTCATCGGCCTGATCCTCATCCTCGCGGTGGCCTTCGATCGCTGGCTGAAATCGCGGGTGAGGCGGTGATGGCGGAGCGAACGCTGGGATGCCGTAAACTGCCCGGGAGGTGCCAATGACCCAGATAAGAACCATGACCGAACAGGACGTTCCGGCGGTGTCGCGGCTGCTTGGAGGGTCCTGGCGCTACACCTATTCGCCGATCCTGGGTGCCGAGACCACGGCGCGGCTGTCGGATGAGAGGCACGCGCCGGAGCGGCTGGCGGCCGAGCTCAGGGACGACAGCAAGATGTCCTTCGTCGCCGAGCGGGCTGACGGCTCGCTCGCCGGTTATGCGATGGCCGCGATGGACGACAAAGGCGAGGTCATGCTCGAGCGGCTCCATATAGACAAAAGCGAGTACGGCACCGGCCTTGCCGCCGACCTGCTGCATGCCGTTCTTGCCGCGCATGCGGGTATTCCCAGCATCGCCCTGGAAGTGATCGAGGGCAACGACCGCGCAATCGCCTTCTATCGCAAGCACGGCTTCGAGGTCGTCGAGCGCCGGCCGGCTGCACACGGCGTGGGCGGCCACGCCTCGCTGATCATGCGCCGGCTGCTACCACGGGCTTAGCAAGCGAAAGCGGCTGAGCGCGTAATCTCCCCCCTTGAGGGGGAGATGTCCGGCAGGACAGAGGGGGGCGCCTCGCGTGAAGCGCCAACCTTCTCTTTCGTCCCACAGGGCGTCGCGCCAGGACGTACCGACCCTCTCTGTCGCCTTCGGCGACATCTCTCCCTCAAGGGGGAGATTGGCGACTTCTCCGACCGCTCAGACCGGCGTTGACGCGCTGTGCGCGCGTTGCCCAGTCGGCAACCGTCGCGCCAGCAACGCTCTCGCCGGCAACCATCCCGCTCGTCTGCGGCGCAAGCAGGTCGTTGCGGCGGGCGAGGGCGACGAAGGCGGACACGGTCCATCTGCCGTTTCGAAGTCGCGCTTTGGAAGCCTGGCCTTAGAAGTCCATGCCGCCACCGCCGGGCATCGGAGGCATGGGCGTTTCCTTCTTCGGCTTCTCGGCCACCATCGCCTCGGTCGTCACCAGCAGGCCGGCAACAGAGGCGGCACCCTGCAGGGCAGTGCGTACGACCTTGGCCGGGTCGATGACGCCTTGACTGTAGAGGTCGCCGAACTCGTTGGTCTGCGCGTTCCAGCCATAGCCGAAATCGGCCGTCTCGCGCAGCTTGCCGACGATGATCGAACCTTCGGCGCCGGCATTTTCGGCGATCTGGCGCACCGGGGCCTCGATCGCGCGACGCACGATCTCGACGCCGGTCTTCTGGTCCGGATTGTCGACCTCGATATTGTCGAGCGCCTTCGCCGCCCTCAGCAGCGCCACGCCACCGCCGGGCAGGATACCTTCCTCGACCGCCGCGCGTGTGGCGTGCATTGCATCGTCGACGCGATCCTTGCGCTCCTTGACCTCGATTTCGGTCGAGCCGCCGACACGGATGACGGCGACACCGCCTGCGAGCTTGGCCAACCGCTCCTGCAGCTTCTCGCGGTCGTAGTCGGAGGTGGTTTCCTCGACCTGCGCCTTGATCTGGCTGACGCGCGCCTGGATTTCATCCTTGCGGCCGGCGCCGTCGACGATGGTGGTGTTTTCCTTCTCGATCAGCACCTTCTTGGCGCGGCCGAGCATCTCCAGTGTGACGTTCTCGAGCTTGATGCCGAGGTCTTCCGAGATCGCCGTGCCGCCGGTCAGGATGGCAATGTCTTCGAGCATGGCCTTGCGGCGGTCACCAAAACCCGGCGCCTTGACAGCTGCAACCTTCAGGCCACCGCGCAGCTTGTTGACGACAAGCGTCGCCAGCGCCTCGCCTTCGACGTCCTCGGCAATGATCAGCAGCGGCTTGCCGGATTGCACGGCGGCTTCGAGCACGGGAAGCATGGCCTGGAGGTTGGAGAGCTTCTTCTCGTGGATCAGCACATAGGGTTCTTCGAGTTCGACGCGCATCTTGTCCTGGTTGGTGATGAAATAAGGCGAGAGATAGCCACGGTCGAACTGCATGCCTTCGACCACTTCCAACTCGGTCTCGGCGGTCTTGGCTTCTTCGACAGTGATGACGCCCTCATTGCCAACCCTTTCCATCGCCTCGGCGAGGAAGCGGCCGATCTCGGCATCGCCATTGGCAGAGACGGCGCCGACCTGGGCGATTTCGTCGTTCCTGGTCACCTTGCGGGCATTGGATTTCAGGTCGGCGACGACGGCGTCGACCGCCTTGTCGATGCCGCGTTTCAGGTCCATCGGGTTCATGCCGGCAGCGACGGCCTTGGCCCCTTCCCTGACGATGGCCTGAGCAAGAATCGTCGCGGTCGTGGTGCCGTCGCCGGCGGTATCGCTGGTCTTCGAGGCGACCTCGCGCACCATCTGCGCGCCCATGTTCTCGAACTTGTCCTCAAGCTCGATCTCTTTCGCCACCGTCACGCCGTCCTTGGTGATGCGCGGCGCGCCGAACGATTTGTCCAAGACAACGTTGCGGCCCTTGGGACCGAGCGTCACCTTCACCGCATTGGCAAGGATATCGACGCCGCGCAACATCTTCTCGCGGGCTTCGGTATGAAATTTCACATCTTTGGCAGCCATTGGAACACTCCTCGATAGGCAGCTTTTCGTTGACTGGAATGCTTGTTCAGGCCCCGCTCAGGCAGCCTTCTTCATTTCGCCCGTGGCTTCGATCACGCCCAGCACGTCGCTCTCTTTCATGATGAGCAGATCCTCGCCATTGAGTTTGATCTCGGTGCCGGACCATTTGCCGAACAAAATGCGGTCGCCGACCTTGACGTCGAGCGGCTGCAACTGGCCGCTGTCGTCGCGCGCGCCGGGGCCGGCGGCAATGACCTCGCCCTCCTGCGGCTTCTCCTTGGCGGTGTCGGGGATGATGATGCCGCCCGCTGTCTTTTCGTCGACCTCGATGCGGCGGACTAGGATGCGGTCATGCAATGGACGGAACGCCATGTCGTTCTCCTCTCGGGACAAACAGATTTTCGAACATCCTCCTGACCGGACCGGCAATATCGGCCCGGCACGGGGTGCGCGACCCCTTCATCAGGCATCGCGCGCATACGAACTAGTCGCGCTTTTTTCAGCTTTCAAGAGGATAATGCAAAAATTTTAGCACTCGACGCCTGAGAGTGCCAATACGCTGTAATTGTTCGCACATTCGCCGTTTCCGGCGCGATGACCCGGCCGGATTTCCAAATCTGTCCGTCTCCTGAGCCGCTTGCGGCGGCTGGAACCTATGTGGAAGGCGAGGCGTTTTGCAGACCGAGGTTCATTGGGAAAGGAAGGATTGCATGACCAGCAGGGACTTTCAGCTCCAGATGCAAGGGTTTGGCCTCACCACGGCGGAGATCCACTACCGTCTGCCCGACCATCGAAGCCTGCTTCAGCTCTATATCTGGCAGGAATACGATATCGCCCCTGATTTCCCGACGCTGAAGCATTTCCTCGATTTCTGGGAGCGCGAGATCGAAGGCCCGCTGCATTCGGTGCGCGTCGCCCATCATCACCTGATCCAGCCCTCCGAATGGCGGGCCGTAAACGGCATTATTACCGTCCACTGAGGAGCAACCCGATCAGCCGCTAGACAGCGGACAAAGTCTCCGAAGCGGGGGAGAGAGGTAGCTAACTCTCCCCCACTTGTTTTGGGTCTCACAATGTCGGAGGGGTCCGGGCTAGCCGGCGTGGTCGACAGGCTTGCGGGCCGATGCGAGCAATCCAGCCTTGCGCGCCGCCCTGACGAAGGCCTTGCGCGCATCACGCGCGGTGCGCCAGCCGTCGAGCGCGTCGCGGCAGGTCCGATAGGCGGCGCGCCAACTCCGGCCGCGTGCACGGTCCGGCCACTGCTGGCGCATGCATTCGATAGCTTCCCAACTGCTGGCGACCTTGCGCTCGCTGGATTGGAATTTCAACGTGATTGGCTCGGCAAAGCGGACGTCGTCCATCACTTCCTCCTTGTTTTCTGATCGTCTTCTTGTTTGAGCAAGCAACGTTATGCTGGCAGGCACCGGCGGCCGGCCGGCGCCGCTGAAGGACATGGTTCGTCTCTCTGCGCGGTTCAAGAGCATCGCGGCAACAGCCGGTTATTCCTCCTCGTCGGGCCCTTGCAGCAGTTCGATCAGCGTCGCTACTCTTGCCGTCGGCAGCGGTCGGCCCTCGTTCACCAACGCCTCGTCGGCGGCGATCCAGGCCAGGGCCTCGCGCAATTCCTGGACCGTCCCGTCCGTCGCCGCAATGTCGGCGATCACGGCTTCGTCGACCGGGCCCAGCACAGAAATGATCTCGTCGCGTGTCATGGTCAGCTCCATCTGCGAGTGCCGGGAACGGGCCCGGCAACACAAGAAATCTGGGTCTTGACCTGCTGCAGACAATAACCGGCCGGGGAAGTCAGCGTTGGCGATTGAAACCAAACAGGCAATCTCCTGCCGGACATCTCGCCGCAAAAAGGGGGATTGGCAGCCTCGCCGAGCCGACCGAAAACCGGCCCGAAAAACCGGCAAAGCGAAAGCCACCGGGTCTTGACTTGCGGCGGACAATAACCAGATCGAAGGCACCGGTCGCCGAAATGGGGCCGGCGAAGCCAGGGAGCGCCAGCTCTTTGGCGCTCCTCGTATCTATGTTGCTCGATGGAGGATGTAGCTATGAGAACCGCATTCGACTTTTCCCCGCTCTATCGGTCGAGCATCGGCTTCGACCGCGTCTTCAACCTGCTGGAAAATGCGCCGCAGGCTTTCGACGCCTGGCCGCCCTATGACATCGCGCGCAGCGGCGAGAACAACTACCGCATCACTATCGCCGTAGCCGGGTTTTCCGAGGACGACCTCGAAATCACCCATGAACCCAACCTCCTGATTGTCTCCGGCCAGCACAAGGAGCCGGACAACGCGGAGTATCTGCATCATGGCCTCGCCACACGGCCCTTTACCCGCCGTTTCGAGCTTGCCGATCACGTCAAGGTCGCAGGCGCCTCGCTCGACAACGGCCTGCTCAGCATCGATCTGGTACGTGAGGTGCCCGAGGAGATGAAGCCTCGGCGCATCGCCATCGCGACCGATGTCGCCTCGCCGAAGACCGGGCCGAAGGTCGCGCAGGTCGAGCAGGCTGCCTGAATGCACCAGTCGAGAAAGGAGACTATGCAATGGCTATTCGTGATCTCATTCCCTGGGGCCGGGAGAACAATCAGGCCCCAGCCTGTTCCGTGACGCCGATCGCGATCCCTTCCTGACGCTGCATCGCGAAATGAACCGCCTGTTCGACGAGGCGTTCCGCGGCTTCGACACGCGGCTGCCGTCGCTCGGTGGCCTCTCCGCGGCCAGCGCCAGCTGGCCCAGTATCGACATCGCCGATGGCGAAAAGGAGATCCGCGTCACCGCCGAGATCCCCGGCATGGACGCGAAAGATGTCGAGCTGCTGCTCGATGACGGCGTGCTGACGCTGCGCGGCGAGAAGCGCGAAGAGACCGAGGACAAGGACAGGCAGTTCTCCGACGCTTCTATGGCCGTTTCGAGCGGCGTATCCCGCTCGGCTACGAAGTCGACGAAGACAAGGTGAACGCCGCGTTCCGGAACGGTGTGCTCAGCGTGACGCTGCCCAAGACGGAGCGCGCCCAGGCCAAGGCCAAGCGTATCGCCATCAGCGGCGGCGACGGCAAGTCCTGACGGCTCGTAGGACGACACCCCCTCTGCCTGCCGGTTCCGGCGGGCAGAAGCGGGCAAATGTCGATGACCCGTTCTCCCGACGCTCCGGTTCCGCCTGACCAGGCGCAGCACGCCCTGCAGTGCCTGACGACCGAGCATTTCGTCCTGCAAAACGCTCGCGCCGCGACCATTCAGGAAGCGAACCAGAGAGCCGATCTGTTCCTGACCTCGGTCTCGAGCGCAACGATTGCCTTGTCCTTCGTCGCGCAGGTCACGGAGATGGGCAGGCCGTTCGTGTTGTTCAGCCTGATCTTGCTGCCTTGCCTTTTCTTCATCGGACTGGTCACCTTCGTGCGCGCGGTGCAGGTTGCCATCGAGGACATGGTGCATGCCCGCGGCATGGCCAGGATCCGCCACTATTTCGTCGAACTGGCGCCCGTCCTGCAAAGATACCTCGTCAATTCCACGCATGACGACCCCTCGGCGGTGCTGGTCGACAAAGGTCTCAGACCCTCGCCGCTGCAATATTTCATGACCACCGCGGGGATGGTGGGCACGATCAATGGCGCCATTGCCGGCGTCTTCACCGGCATCGTTGTAAAGTCTGCGTTTGGCGGGGGCATGACGCCCGGCGTGATTTGCGGGCTGCTGGTCTTCGCCGCATGCATTCTCATCCTGCGGCGTTACCATAGTCGCGCCTGGGCGGCGGCCGAACAAAGTTTGCCCGCCCTGTTCCCGGGCGACACGGTCAAAGCGAGGACATAGCCGTCCGGCAAGTTTGCGGAAAGTGATGGGCGCCGCCCTTGCGCCTTGCGCGCCAATTGACCATCCTCGCCAAGATCACTTTGCACCGCGGCCGGGGGGTTCGCACATGCCGACGCTTTATGCGCTGAAACCGGCCTTCCAGGCCAGGTTGCGGCCGCTTGCCGACGGACTGGCCAGAGCCGGCGTCACCGCCAACCAGATCACGTTGCTGGCCGCTGCCCTCTCGCTCGCCACCGGCCTTGTGGTGGCAGCCCTTGCCGGCCACCGCGTGGTCTTTCTGCTGATGCCGCTCGTGCTGTTTACGCGAATGGCGCTGAATGCGATCGACGGTATGCTCGCGAGGGAACATGGCCAGGCCTCGAAGCTCGGCATGTATCTCAACGAGCTCTGCGATGTTGTCTCCGATCTCGCTTTGATCCTGGCCTTTGCCGTCATTTTTCCTGCCTGGGGCGTCGTTGCATTTGCGATCGCGGCTATGATCACGGAGTTCGCCGGCGTGCTCGGCATCGCCGCAGGAACCGGGCGCAACTATGCCGGCCCGTTCGGCAAAAGCGACCGGGCGCTGGCGCTCGGCATCCTCGCCGTGCTTATCGCGTCCGGCCTGTGGGTCCCGGCGCTCACGCCGCTCGTGTTTCCGGCCATGGCTACACTCTCGCTGGCGACCGCCATCAACCGGATACACAGCGGCCTTAACGGGAGCGGCAGCTGAATTCCGGTCTCGCCAGGGAGAACAACATGCTTCACCAACAGACGGTTGCGGCAGTGGCTTCAGCCAATATCGAGCGGGTGGCGCAGGAGCGCAGCTTCAAGAGCCATGACGGCACCGAGATCTTCTATCGCTATTGGCCGGCTCTGTCGGAAAACCGCAAGGGCGCCATCCTGCTGTTCCATCGCGGCCACGAGCATGGCGGCCGCATGGCGCATCTGGTCGACGAGCTCGAGATGCCCGACCACGCCTTCTATGCCTCGGACGCGCGCGGCAATGGCCGCTCCGCCGGCGAACGCGGCTATGCGCCGTCGTTTGCCGCGCTGGTGCGCGACATCGATTGTTTTGTGCGCGAGATTGGCAGCGACGGCTTTGCCCGGCCCGACATCGCGCTGATCGCGCAATCCTTCGGCGCCGTGCTTGCCGCCGCCTGGGTGCACGATTACGCGCCCGACATTCGCGCCCTGGTGCTGGCCTCGCCGGCCTTCTCGGTCAAGCTCTACGTGCCCTTCGCGAAGCAAGGCATTGCGTTGTGGCAGAAGCTGAAGGGCCGCTTCTTCGTCAATTCCTACGTCAAGGCGAAATTCCTGACGCATGACCCCGAGCGCATCGCCTCCTTCGACGCCGACCCGCTGATCACCCGGCCGATCGCCTCCAACATCCTGGTCGAGCTCTACGACCATGCCGCGCGCATCGTCGCCGACGCCCGCGCGATCACCGTGCCGACACAGCTTCTGATCTCCGGCAGCGACTGGGTGGTGCGCCATGGACCGCAGCACGAGTTTTTCGTCAATCTGGCGAGCCCGGCCAAGGAGCGGCACGTGCTGCCCGGCTTCTTCCACGACACGCTGGGCGAGCGCGACCGCCACAAGGCACTCGACCTGATCAGGCCTTTCCTCGAAAGGCAGTTCACAGCGCCGGAAAAGCCGGTCGACCTGACCGGGGCCGACCGTGCCGGCTACACACGCGACGAGGCCGACCGACTGGCCTCGCCGCTGCCGCTGCTGTCGCCCAAAGGTCTCTACTGGGCAATCAGCCGCGCCTCGATCCGCATGGGCGCCTGGCTGTCGTCCGGCATGAAGACGGGGATCGCCACCGGCTTCGATTCCGGCTCGACGCTCGACTATGTCTACGAGAACGAGGCGCGCGGCATCAGCCCCATCGGCCGCATGATCGACCGCACCTTTCTCGATGCCATCGGCTGGCGCGGCATCCGCCAGCGCAAGCTGCATCTGGAAGAGCTGATCGGCAGCGCCGCCGCCTCGCTCAAGGCCGCCGGCCGGCCGGTCCATATCGTCGATATCGCCGCCGGCCATGGCCGCTATGTGCTCGATGCCGTGCAGAAATGCGCCGCGCCGCCGGCAAGCGTACGGCTGCAGGATTTCTCCGAGCTCAACGTCTCGCACGGCCGCAAGCTGATCGCCGAGCGCCAGCTGCCGGCGACCGTCTCGTTCCATCAAGGTGACGCCTTCGACGCCACGATGCTGGCCGGGCTCGACCCGGCGCCGGATCTCGCCATCGTCTCGGGGCTCTACGAATTGTTTTCCGACAATGCCATGATCGCCCGCTCGCTCGGTGGACTGGCCAGCGCCATGCAGCCCGGAAGCCTGCTCGTCTACACCAACCAGCCTTGGCATCCGCAGCTCGAGATGATCGCGCGCAGCCTGACCTCGCACCGCGGCGGCCAGGCCTGGGTGATGCGCCGCCGCACGCAGGCCGAGATGGACCAGCTGGTGGCGGCCGCCGGTTTCGAGAAACTCGACCAGCGCATCGACCAGTGGGGCATCTTCACCGTTTCGGTCGCGCGGCGCGTCTGAACATGGACTTGCCTGCTTCTGCCGTTCCTCGCGATGCCCCTGCCCTTCCGGCCTTGCCGCGCGAGCCGTATCCCGGGATAGTCCTGCGCGCCGCATTGTGGCTGTCATTTCTGGCGCCGTTCTTCTACGCCACCTACGGCTTCGCCAATTGGCTGGCGTCGCGGCGCGACGATATCGGCAGCATCGTCTTCGGCTGGGAGCATGGCATCCCGTTCCTTGCCTGGACGATCGTGCCCTACTGGTCGATCAACCTGTTCTATGGCTTGTCGTTGCTGTTGAACAATTCGAAGAGCGGCGTCGACCGCCTTGCCGGCCGCTATCTGACGGCGCAGATCGTCGCCGTCGCCTGCTTCATCCTGTTCCCGCTGACTGCGACGTTCGTGCGCCCGCAGACGAGCGGCCCGCCCGGCTTCATGTTCGCCGTGCTCGGCGGCTTCGACAAACCCTTCAACCAGGCGCCGTCGCTGCATATTGCGCTGCTGGTCATCATCTGGGACCATTGGCGTCACAGATTGACCGGCATCGCCGGCGTCGCCTGGCATGCCTGGTGTTTCCTGATCGGCGCCTCGGTGCTGACGACGTGGCAGCACCATTTCATCGACATTCCGACCGGCGCGCTGCTCGGCCTTTTCGCGCTGTGGCTGTTTCCGCGCGACGGCGCCTTGCCTTTCGCCGGCTTCCGCCTGACCGCGGACCCGAAAGCGCGGCTTCTGGCGCTGTTCTATGCGCTTGGCGCAGCCTTTGCGCTGGCCGGCGCCGCTGCCGGGGCATTGGTCTCGGCGCTATGGCTCATCCTGTTGTGGCCGGCACTGGCGCTGGCCATAGTCGCTTTCGCCTATGCCGGCGCCGGCGCCACGGTGTTCCAGAAAACAGCCGATGGCCGCGTGTCGCTGGCCAGCCGTCTTCTGCTGTGGCCCTACCGGGTTGCCGCCAAGGTCAATGTGTGGGCATGGACGCGAAAGCTTCCGGCGCAGATCGTCATTGCCGACGGTGTTTCCCTTGGCCGTTTTCCGACCGCCGCCGAGGCCGACGCCTTCGGCACGGTGATCGACCTTGCCGGCGAATTGGAAAGGCCGCGTGGCGCCTCGATCCACTGGTTGAGCCTGCCCATGGTCGACCTTTTGCCGCCGTCTCGCGAGGCACGTGCGCAAGCGGTGGCGGCGATCGAGACGGCGCAGAGCCAGGGCACGGTGCTGATCTGCTGTGCGCTCGGCTTCCAACGCAGCGCCGCCGTCGTCGCCGAATGGCTGGTCGCCAGCGGCCGGGCCGCCACGCCGGATCAGGCGCGAGGCCAGCTCGCCGCCGCGGGCCGGCCTGTGCATCTTGGCATGGATGCGGCGACATGACCGCCTTTCGAGATAAGGCCGAGACGTTCGCCGCCGGACTGATGGTGCAGGTGGCGTGGCCGCTGCTGTTGATTGCTGCTGCCTTGCTGGCGGCGCCGGTCATCGGCCTGGCGGCTGCGCCGCAAACATCGTCGCTGTCCGCGGCGGCCTGGCTGATCGCCGCCGCGGGTGCCATAGCCACAATTATTCTCTCGGCCCTGCTTTTGTTCGACGCGCTGCTGTTCCGGCTGATGGCCAGCCACGCCAGCGAGGCAGGCGGCGGTGCGGCGATCGACGACGTGCTGGCGCGCATGCGGCTGAAACCCACGGCGGCAGGCGGCCGCTCGCTCGACCAGCGGATGGCCGGCACGCGCCGTCTGCTCGCCAAGCAGCGTATCGCATTTGGCCTGTTCGCGGCGGCCTCGGTCGTCGCGGCATTCTTTTGAGCCCGTCCATGACAAAGCTTCGCGTCAGCACCTATACCCTGCTGCAGACGGTGACCTCGGTCGGCCTGTCGGCACTGGCCTGGGTGGTCACCGGAGTGCGGCCGATCTGGAACGGCAGCCAGCCATCGGACCGGCAGCGCATCTACTTCGCCAACCATGCCAGCCACGGCGATTTCATTCTGCTGTCGGCCTGCCTCAGCGAGAAGGAGCGCGCCCGTACCCATGCGGTGGCGGCCGCCGATTATTGGGGCAAGACGCGGCTGCGCCGTTTCATTGCGGAGGACATGCTGTCTTCCGTGCTGATCCACCGGCAGTGGACGGATGAAACGCAGCACCCGATCTCGATCATGCTGTCGGTGCTCGACCAGGGCCATTCGCTGATCCTGTTTCCCGAAGGCACGCGCAACATGACCGACGAACCGCTGCTGCCGTTCCGCTCCGGCCTCTACAATCTGTCGATGGCGCGGCCCGATGTCGAGCTCATCCCGTGCTGGATCGAGAACATGTCGCGGGTGCTGCCCAAGGGCCAATTCGTGCCGGTGCCGCTGCTTTGCCGCGTCGTCTTCGGCGCGCCGATCGCCATTCAACCGGGTGAGGAACGCCGCGCCTTTCTCGACCGCGCCCGCGAAACGCTGCTGGCGCTCAACCCCCGGCCGCAGCGAGACGATTGAGGACCAAGGCAAAATGCTACCGATGATGCACGAAACCCTCATTCTGATTGTCGGCCTGCTGGCGGTGCTGATCAGTGCCAGCGTCGTCGCCGGTGTCTTGTCATGGCGCGCGCCAAAGCCGTTGTCGCCGACGCTGGTCAACCTCACCCAGCGCATCAATGCCTGGTGGGTGATGGTGGTGGCGATCACCGTTGCCTTCTTCTTCGGCCGCCCCGGCATGACCATCCTGTTCGCGCTGATTTCGTTCGCCGCGTTGCGCGAATTCGTGACGCTGACGCACAGCCGCCGCAGCGACCACTGGGTGCTGCTCGGCATGTTCGGCATCGTCATCCCGTTCCAGTACTGGTTGGTGTGGACCGCCTGGTACGGCCTGTTCACCATCTTCATCCCGGTCTACTGCTTCCTGCTGATGCCGGCGATCACCGCGCTGCACGGCGACACCGAACGCTTTCTCGAGCGCGTCTCGGCGCAGCAATGGGCGGTGATGATTTCGGTCTACTGCGTCAGCCACGTGCCGGCGCTGCTGACGCTCGAGGTGCCAGGCTTCGAAGGCCGCAACCTGTTGCTGATCGCTTTCCTGATCATCACCGTGCAAGGCAGCGACGTGCTGCAATATATTTTCGGCAAGCTGTTCGGCCGGGATCTCCTGGCGCCGACGGTCTCGCCGTCGAAGACTTGGGAGGGGCTGGTCGGCGGGCTGGCGGCGTCGAGCCTGCTCGGCGCGCTACTGTCGTTCCTGACGCCGTTCTCGCCGCTGCAGGCAGCCGGCGTCGCCTTCATCGCCTGCCTGATGGGCTTCCTTGGCGGGCTGGTCGCCTCCGCCATCAAGCGCGATCAAGGCGTCAAGGACTGGGGCCATCTGATCGAAGGCCACGGCGGCATGATGGACCGTGCCGACAGCCTGGTCTTCGCCGCCCCGGTCTTCTTCCATACGGTGCGCTATTTCTGGACTGTATGAAGGTTGGCGCCGTTTGCCGCGGCGGACGGTTCAGCGCGACCTTGCGAAGATAACCTGATCCGTTTCGTTGTTACCACTTTCGCGAAAGCGGTAATAACCCGACCTGCCGCAGTCTTCGCCGCGCTCATTTTGCCGCGGCGAGCGGCTCTTTCTTGCGCGCCGGCGTCAGGCGGCGCATGCGGCGTTTGGCGGTGGTCTTCAGCGCCACCGGCGCAGCGCTGGACAACGCACCGAGCACCGCGCCTACCATGCCATGTGCGACGAAATCGGCGTTGATCTCGTTGGCCAATCTGGCATCTGCCTCCTGGTTGTCGCTGTCGGCTTCCGACCACAACACGATGCCCACTCGCAACCTTGGTTTGGCGCGTTTCAGCCGACGGACCAGGAACCGCCCGTGCTTGACGGAATCCCGGTTCAAAAATCCGACGACGACAGTATCGACGGCGTCGAGCTCAAGGCGGCGAATGCTCCCCGGTTCCATCTCGGCGAAGCTCGCTCTCAACACCGTAGCGCCCTGGACTTCGAGCACCTGCGCCAGCATGGCGGCAGCCGCGTCGTCGAGTTCGCCGCGCCCTCCGGCGCACAGCACCGACATGCCCGTGCCATCCGGCAGTTCGGTGTCTTCCTCGCCCTGAACCTCCCCCTGAACGTGCTTGTCCTCGCGTGAGCCGTGGTCCTCGGCCGCGGCCGTGTCGTCCGCTTCCGCCTCCTCCTGCGCGCTGTCGTCGAGGTTCGCCACCATCGTCAGCGCGCTGCCCGCGACCTGCTGTCTTTGCTCATCGCTCAACACACCACGCACCCGGTCCTGCTCGCCGAGCAGAAGTGCGGGAATCGCGACCTTGTCGTAGAACTCGACCAGATATTCTTCCTCCAGCATCTCCTCGGCATGGTCCGTCGCTTCCTCGGGATCGCCGGCCAACAGCCGCTGGTAAAGCCGGGCGTGCGGTTCGAGCACGGGTTCGTTGCCGAACAGAACGTCGAGGAATTCGAACTGCGGCACATGGCGGCCGAGCACGACGAGGCAGACCGTGAGCGGCGTCGACAGAACCAGGCCCAATGGCCCCCAAAGCCAGGTCCAGAAGATCGCCGCAACGATGATGGCCAATGGCGACAGCCCGGTGCGCGAGCCGTAGAGCCAAGGTTCGATCACGTTGCCGGTGATCAGTTCCACCACGACGAAAAGCCCTGCAGTCCAGAGCACGAGCGACCAGCCGGGCGCCACGGCCAGCGCCAGGAACAGAGGCAACAGCGTCGCTATGACCGGGCCGATATAGGGAACGAAGCGCAGCGCCAGCGCCAGCAAGCCCCACAGCAATGGATTGGGTATGCCCAGCAGCCAAAGTCCGATGGCAATCGGGACGGCATAGACGATGTTCACGACCAGTTGCATGAGCAGATAGCGGCCGACGCGCTTGCCGGCATCCTGCAGCGCCTCGGTGGTTCGATGCAGATCGCCATAGCCGACGAGGCGTATGAAGCGATCGCGCAGGTCCTCCCGCTCGAGCAGCATGAATATGACGACCACGACGATCAGTCCGGCCGATGCCAGCGGGCTCAGCAGCGGGCCGATCAGATTCTGGAGAACCTCGAGCGGTCGTTCGCGCGCGACGATTTCGACCGGGATCGGTTCCCGCGGAGGCTGATCGGCGGCGGGTTGTGCGGGCTCGGGTCTGTCGAGCTCCTGGCCGACGCGTTCGATCACCCGGCTCAATCTGGAAACGATGCCGCCGCCGACGCCGGTTTCCTTGAGCGACCGGACCTTGGTCAGGATATTCGCCTGGTAAAGCGGAATGTTCTGCGCCAGTTCACTGACCTGCGTGGCGACGATGAAGGAGAACAGAGCCAGCACCGTGAATGCGCCGAGCACACTGGCGATCACGGCAGGAAGACGCGGAATGCCGGCTCGCTTGAGTGCCGACACCATGGGCACGAGCGCAAAGGTAAGCAGCAGCGCGATTGCGATCGGCAGAAAGACCTCGCGCCCGAAATAGAGCGCCGCGACGGCCGTCACGACCGACGCTACGCTGGGCAACGATGTGCGCGGAAGCGCCCTGGCCGCGGAAACAATGCCCGCCCGCCGGGGCTCCGACAGGTGCGCGTCGTTTCGACGATTTGCCGCCACTTGATACCTCCGCCCCGCCGTCGCCATGATCGGGCATATTGAGCCGGCGTGCAACTTCGCAGCGTCTCACCCAGCTGGACGCCGATTGCCCTGGTCGGCAGCGCGGCAAATTCAGTCATGGTAGAATTTTTTGCATTAATGACGTCACGGGCAATCCTGTTCCATGTCTGCGCCAGAACGTGGAACTTTTGGGTCAAAACACCGTTCCTTCGTAGATCGCTGATGGACAACCTCAAAGCAGCAGCTCAGGAGGAATGATCATGAACATCAAGACGCTTTGCATGGGCGCGATGGCGCTTTCGATGATGACCGGCGCAGCGCTTGCCGCCGGTGCCACTGGCACTTCGGCGCTCGACGATCCGCAGAAAATGAACCCCTTCTTCACCGACGCCGGCATGAAGACCATGAAGTCGGAAGCCGAATTCAAGGCGGCATGGATGGCCATGTCCACGAGCGACCGAGCCATGATGTTGAAGGAATGCAGCGACGCAGGCATTGCCACGATGCATGCCGACTTCTGCAAGATGGCCAACCAGCTCGGTGGCGCCAACAAGTGATCGTTGCCAATTGAAATAACGCACCAAGCGAAAGGGCGGGCAGGTCTGTCACTGCGACCTTCCTGTCCGCACGGGCGGGCGCTCATCTATTTGAACTCGTGCCGGAATATCCGCGTAAAAGGCCACGACTTCGATTGCCGTGGCGCCATTGGCATGGCTTGGCCGGAGCGCATGTCGCGAAGCGGCAATGCCACTACCGCCCAGGGGGTCCCAGTCTGCTCACAATCCGGGTTTTCCGGTCGGCCGTCCGCCTGGCATTAGCGGTCGGCACGCTTGGTTACCGGCACGCTGCCCCCGGCACGCTTGACCTCGCCGCCAACCGTGGGATAGGCCGGGTAATGAGCCAACCACCTCCGCACCGGAGTCCCACGAAAGACCTGCCATGACCGACGCGATCATAAGAGACAGCAATGGCACGGCGCTGCACGAGGGCGACTCCGTGACCCTGATCAAGGATCTCAAGGTCAAAGGCACGTCGGAGACGATCAAGCGCGGCACGCTGGTGAAGAATATTCGCCTCACCGGCAATCCCGGCGAGATCGAATGCAGCACCAGGCAGGTGAAGGGCCTGGTGCTGAAGACCGAGTTTTTGAAAAAGGCGTGATCGCCTCGGCACCCTTCGCTTCGCTTCCATATCAGTCGCTCTCGAATCGCTCATGTGAGTGAATCGCCCACGCGAGGAACTGGAGGAGCCGCGCCCTCCCCCTATGTTGCACTGCGTTAGATTTGTTGCATTGCAATATCGTCGCATCGGGTCGAGCCTCTGCGAGGTGGGCATTCCTTGCATGAGGTGATTGTGTCGGCATCATTTCGGCCTGACATCGAAGGGCTGCGCGCGCTGGCGGTGGCGGGTGTCATCGCCTTCCATTTTGGTCTGTCCGGCCTGCCCGGCGGCTTTGCCGGCGTCGACATCTTCTTCGTCATCTCCGGCTATCTGATCACCCGTCACCTGGTTACGGAAATCACCGAGACCGGGCGGCTGAACCTCTGGCGCTTCTACGCCCGGCGCGCCCGGCGCCTGTTGCCGGCGGCACTGTTCGTCATCCTCGCCACGCTGTTCACGGGTTACTTCATCCTGTCGCCGGAGGAACAGGCGCTTTATTCGAAAGGCGCCATGTTCGCCTCCGCCTACATGATCAACCTTTGGCTGATCCGCTGGTCGTTCGACTATTTCGCCGCCGACGCCACCAACAACCCGTTCATCCACTTCTGGTCGCTCTCGGTCGAGGAACAGTTCTATTTGGCATGGCCGGCGCTGCTTCTCGCCGCCGCTTGGCTGCGTCCCGGCAAGCGCGCCGCTATAATCGTCATCGGCGTCGCCGGCGCGGCCTCCTTCGCCGCCTGCGCCTGGCTGACGGAAGTGTCGCAGCCCTGGGCGTTCTATTTCTCGCCGCTCAGGGCCTGGGAATTCGCCGCCGGCGGCCTCGCGACCATGGCGCCGGCAAAGATCTGGCGCGACCGGCCGCTGCTGGCCACGCTCCAGGCATGCCTCGGTCTGGCACTGATCGCCTGGGCCTATCTGATGCTGGACGAAGACTCGCCGTTTCCCGGGGTGAATGCGCTGGCGCCTGTTGCCGGCACCGTGCTGCTGCTGCTCAGCGGCAGCGGCGGCCGCAATCTGGCGAGCGCCGTGCTGGCGCTGCCGCCCATGCAATGGTTGGGCCGGCTGTCCTATTCGCTCTATCTCTGGCACTGGCCGGTCATCGTCTATGCGGCGATGGTGGTTCCCAGCCTGTCCATCCTGGACCGCCTTGCCTGCGCGGCGCTGACGCTGCTTCTATCGATGTTCACCTATCATTTCATCGAGAACCCGATCCGCCGCAACGGCTGGCTGATGGCCGGAGCAGCGCGGGCGCTGGTGCCCGCCGTCGCGCTGACCGGCGCCGGCGTGGTCGCGGCCTATGGCAATGCGCGCTTTGCCGAGCACAATCTCAGCCCCGAACAGCACGTCATCGCCGACAGCGCCGCCCAGCTCTCCACCGTGCGCGCGACCAATGGCGGCTGCGTGCTCGATTTCGAGACCGTCAAGCCGAAGCCCTGCATGTTCGGCCGCAAGGATGCCCAGCGCTCGGTCGTGCTGTTCGGCGACTCGCATGCCGACCATTGGTCGACGCCGCTGATCAAGGCGGCCGAGAAGAACAATTTTCGCGTCGTCACCTTTCTCAAATCCTCCTGCCGGGCTTCGCGGGTGACGACCTGGAACTGGCGGCTGAAGCGCGACTACACCGAATGCGATCAATGGCGCGAGCAGTCGGTCAAGGACATCATCGCGCTCCACCCGCAACTGGTGGTGATCTCGGAGTTCTCGATCGGAAATGTGATGAAAGAATCGCCCGAGGAGTTGAAGCACGCCGATTGGCAAGCGCAGTGGCGGACCGGCCTCAGCTGGACGCTTCAAGCCTTCAGCCAGGCCGGCATCAAGGTCGCGGTCATCAGGGACGTTCCCTACAATGCAAGCTACGCCGACAAATGCGTGGCGCGGGCGCTGTGGCGGGGCCAGACGCCCGCGACATGCGACACGCCGAGGATCATGGCGGCAAACGACGACATCGCCACCATCGAGCGCGATATCGTGCGCTCGACACCGAACGCTGCTTACATCGACATGACCGACCGCTTTTGCGACCAGACCACCTGCCATGTCTTCATCGACGGCAAACTAGCCTTCCGCGACCGCCACCACTTGGCGACGCCCTTCGCCGAAACGCTGGAACCGGCAGTGGAGCGGGCGCTGTTTTCGGATGTGATGGCGGCGGCCGTAAAGTAACGGTTCCGGATCTTGTCGGATCACGACCCAGCCCTCGGCAAGCAACCATGCGGGGGTCAGCTAAGGATAAGACCCGCCAGGAAAACCGTAAGGATAAGCGACAGCGGAACTGCAAGAAGGCAGCACAGCTCGAAAGCTCGCCAAGAAGTCATTGGGCGCTTTTCCATGTTGGCCTCCTCCCTCAACGGCCAGACCGAGACGGCAGTTCCGCTTAGATAGTGCTCACCCCCACCACTCATCATGCAATTGGCGCAACTCGTTCCGCTTCCTGGTCATCCATCGTGCACGCGCCAGATGTGTCGCCCACGCCCGGAAAGCCCTCTCCTGCTCCTGCTCCGGATCAATGTGCAGAACGATGCGGGCGACCTCACGCCAATCGGTCCCTTCAGCCGACGCGTCGAGCAGCCGGATATAAGTAAGCATGCGATCTTCGTCATAACCGGTCGGCACTGAAGACGTCGGCGCTGCGTTCGCGATATGAGAGTTTGGCGGCTTTGGCATTGCGACCTACCAGCAATGGCGCACCGTAGCAGCCTATAAAGAAGCCCGCGCCCTTTGATCGGAGGATGCGCCGATCGAGATTCGCCTCGACGGTCGGCAAATGGCGGCCTCAGGCGGAGTTCACCGCCCAGCTGGGCTCACGCCTCACCACGTCGTGATCGGGTCGAGGCAATCTATCTATTTTAGTGGAACCTAATTTAGTCGACGCAATTATGCGTGCGTGAGAAAGCGTGAAATCCAGACCGTCACTGAAAGCCGGCTATCGCGAGATCAGTTGGCCGATGATCCAGTGATTGCAGTCGATTTGACGGAACGGATATTACAGGCGGCCGACAACGACAGGATTGTCTGCCTCGTTGTGGCAACGGAGCAACTGGAAACCGACCGCATCGAGAAAGCGGAGCCTAAGGAGACCAGGATTGCCACAAGCTTCGTCCGGGACTTTGAGGTAATGCTGCTTGTTCTTTATGCGGCCTACGCCCTCGCTGTGCTGGGTGCGACCGCGTTCGTTTTGCTGGAATTGGGCCATGTTCTGTAGGCAGACGTCGGCAAAAGACGGGACTGACGCGCGATTGCCGCTGTTTGATGAGAGGAGCGGCCACGCTGCGTCGACGATCCGACCCCGGCGCAGCCAGCGGCGTTTTCGCGCCAGCAGGCGCTAAACTTCGGGCCCGTCCGTTCCTTACATCTTGCCAATCTATGGAACGAGGCTGCCCCTCGGGGGTTTTTCTATTAGAGGGACGTTAAAGAAGGAGGTAGCTATGAAGAAGCTCCTGCTTGCCTCGGTGATCGCCATCGCCTCGGCGGCTTCCGTGATCGGCCCGGCGAATGCCGGCGGCAGCGTCACGATCGGCATCGGCAACGGCTATGACGACGACTATTATTATCGCCACCATCGATATTCCGATTACGACGATGAGTACGTCCCCCGTTACCGCTATGATGTCTACGACGAGGACTACAGGCCGCGCTACCGGTACCACCACCGGCGCTGCCACACCGAAGTCATCAAGCACTGGCGTCATCACCACCGGATTATCGAAAGAATCCGTGTCTGCCGTCGTTGACGGATCGATCCGGCCGGTATTGCCGGCCGGATCGGCGGGGCTTCTCACCTCGGCTTGCGCATCAGCATCATGCCGTAATGCACGGCCAATATGTCGAGCCCGATCTTGAGTAGTTTCACCACCACGTCGCGCGGCTCGCCGGCCTGTTCGGCCAGGCTCTTGACCGTTGCGTCGGCACAGCAGACCTTTTGCACGATGCCGGCGATCTCCCAATGGACAAGCGCCCTGGTTGCCTCGGCATGGTCGCGGCCGGCGGACAGGATGTGTTCGGCGACGCCGCTGCCGGTACGGCCGCCGTCGACGCGCTCGGCCCAAGCCATCGGCTTGGCGGTTGCCTCGGACGAGTTGCGGAAATCCTGGCGGTAGCGCATGCCCGCCTCGCGCTGCTGGCGCGACAGCGAGGTGAGGCCGCTCAGCGGGTCGACGTTGCGCACCCGCACGATGCCGCCGGTCGCTGTGTGGCCGTCATTGGAAACCTCATAGAGGCGCGCGCCCTCCTGCGTCCCCTTGGCCAGCCGCTTGCGGCCGAACCTGTCGTCCTTCAGCGCGAAATCATGGCCGATCTCCTTGCGGATGCGCACCTGCTCGGCCTCGCCTTTCGGCAATCGCGGCGGCCTGGCTTTGATCTTCTGGACGGTTTTGGTGCTCATCGGCTCGGTCCTCCTGGGTTTTGGTCGTCGGGCTCTGGCGAACTTCCGTCATCCAACGGGCTCAAATCGCTTCGGCCGGCAGCGTGCGCAGGAAGCGCGCCGCGTGATAGGCGCAGTAGCTTTTTGATGGGTTCGTGCGCAGTCCGCAGCACAGCATGTCCAAACCGGGCCGGCTGCCGGGGGCATCGTTTTCCGCATCCTCCTGCAGCGTCGTGTCGAGCGGCGCGCGGCAGCGCTCGAACAGGCAATCGATGAAGCGCATGGCAACGAAATGCGGCTGGCGACCGCCGGCGGCGATCGGGCGCGGCGCCGGCATTTCGAGCGGCGCGCCATCAGACCCGGTGATCCGAGCCGGACCCGGCTGCCAGGCCGGCGGCGCCAGCCTGGCCGACAGCCTTGCCGGGCGGCAGCGTGGCTCGGCCTTCGGAGCCGACTCCGCTTGATCAGCAGTGCTTGATGGCTCAGGCGCCGAATTTCCGAGCCGGCCGCCAGAGCGTCGGCCACACCAGCCTTTGGATCTGGCAAGGCCGATGGCGCGCAGACGGGCGGTGCGGTGGACGATGCCGATGATGGCCGCGCGCGAGGCCGGGCGGCCGCGCAGCGCGGTCAACCGGGTGGCGATCTTCGCGGCCGACAGCCCGCTCATCAGCCAGTTCTCGATTTGTTCCAGTTCCGAGGCGGAATAGCGGGCGGCCATGATGTTTCATTTCCTGCAAAAATGGTTGTGTGCGGCGCCGGCTTCGCCGGCCTCAGGCTCGAAAGCCGGTCAGCCTTCGCGTGGTCTGCTGCGATCGAGCTTCATCTCGGCCGCCTGCCTTGTTGCGCCGGACACTGCCTTGCCCGTCCGCTCGTCGAAGGCGATGACCGCGCCGTCTTCGGTGCGGGTGCAGGAAACTGCGGCATCCGCATTGCCGGCCGGCAGGTAATTCGTGGCCGGAGCCGTGAGGGGAACGGCTCCGGCCGTTCCGGCCGCTTGCGCTGCCGGATCCGAGGCGCGAGCCTCGGGCATCGTCCCGGCCGGGGAGGAGGACAGCCGCGACGAAGGGGAAAGGTTTGGCACATGCATGGCCTTGGCGACCGGTTGTGGTACCGCCTCCAGGAGAGCGCTGCCGGCGCGCTGAAGGGCGGATTCGAGGACCGAAAGCTGGTGAAGCGACTTGTGCATGACCGTATAAGAGCATAACTCAATCAATTATGCAAGCGAGTCTTGCATAGACGAAACCGATTCTTATGCCTCAGATGGAGCCATGGCGAAAACTGCACTGTCGATCAAGGTCGGAGCGGCGATCCGCCGGGCGCGCAAGCAGCGCGGCCTGGTGATGCGCCACATTGCCGAGCACAACGACACCGACGTCGCTGCCGTCGGCAATTGGGAAACCGGGCGCAACCTGCCCAAGACCGAGAACCTTTTGAAGACCGCCGCGTTCCTGCGCGTCGACCCGGTGGCACTCGGCAAGGGCGAGGTCGTTTTCCTCGAAGATGCCGGACCGGTCGCCGATGCCGAGATCGTCACCGATCCCGGCCCCCTGCCCGCCGGGCCGATGGACATCCAGCTTCTCGGCACCGCCGTCGGCGGCGACGATGGCGACTTCACCTTCAACGGCCAGCCGGCCGGCTATGTCCAGCGGCCGCCGGGGATCCGGCATCTGCGCAACGTGTTTGCGCTGCACGTGCTGAGCGATTCGATGGTGCCGCGCTACGAGCCCGGCGAGATGATCTATTGCGGCGGCCGCGAAGCGTTGCCCGGCGACCATGTGGTGATCGAGACCCTGCCCGAGGAGAACGAGCAAAACGGCAAGGCCTTCATCAAGAAGCTGGTCAAGCGCACCGCCGCCGAGCTGATCGTCGAGCAGTACAACCCGCCCAAGACGCTGTCCTTCAACCGCTACGCCATCAAGAACGTCTTCCGCGTCATCCCGCTCAAGGAATTGCTGGGGTATTGAGGGCTTGTTGCCTTCTCCCCTTGTGGGAGAAGGTGGATCGGCGCACAGCGCCGAGCCGGATGAGGGGTGCTGGAAGGAACGCGGCGGAGGAAATGTAGAAGCGATTTTTAAGCACTTACGCCATCAAGGTAGCGATCCGTCCAACACCCCTCATCCGACCGAGCTTCGCTCGGCCACCTTCTCCCACAAGGGGAGAAGGGAAGAGCAGCACGCCCGCCCCCTCAAGCCCGCCTCGACTGCAGCTCTCGACCGTTGAGCAGGCGCGCCTCGGCGCGGGTCCGTTGCCGGTCGTCGATGAAGGCGGCCTGGATCGAGACGGCGGCGCCCGGCAGGCCGTCGGCCCGGCAGGCCTTGCAAATCAGGCGCCCCGAAAGTGCTGATAGCGGCGTCTCCGGCCTCACCCCATGCCGCTTGAGCTCGGCCGGCTTCCACCACCTGTTACGGCCGCAGTCGATGCATTCGACGGCAATCGAGACAACATCGGCGATCGTCGCTTCCTTGCCTGCCAATGCCATGGTCATCCCCATCATCGTTCCTGCTTTGTTCGCAACATTATCGGTTTTTGGAGCGGAGTCGAGTCGGTTCCGCTTACATCAACGTGAAAGTTTCACTTGTTCGATTATTTGAGTTATGCTTATACATGGTGTGGACTGGAATCGGCGCGAGCAACAGAACCGCAGCCGGCCGGCAGCAAGGGAATGACGATGGACCCAGCCCAGTTCGCCCATGCTTGCGGCTATAGCGGCGACAGCCCGGCCATGTTTGCCGCTTTCGCGGCCATCCGCCAGGACGGCATCCGCAAGGCACGCCAGGGTCATCGCCAGCGCAAGGCGGCGATCGACCGGTTGAAGCCGAGCCGCGCTCTGTTCCTGGCGGCGATCCGCCCGGCGCAGTCAGCCGAGGAGGCACTCGAGGATGCCGCCCGCTTCCTGTCGATGTTCCGCAACATGCCGTACTGGCGACAGGAAAGGCGCGCCGCCGACCTCACCCGCGCCAGGCAGCAGCGCCTGTTCGCCCGCTTCTTCCGCCGCTACGGCCACCGCCTCTGGGCGCTCGAGGCGGCGTAAGCCCGAGCGGAGCGGCCAGCCAGCCGATCAAAGCTGCTGGCTGCGAGCGAAAATGCGGCCGTAGCTGGCATCGTCGATCTCTGCGAAGTGATGGGAGCGCAGGAAACGCTGCAGCCGGGGATTCGGTGTGGCGCAGGTGGCGGCATGGACATTCCAACGGATCAGCTTGAATTGCCGATCGATGGCATAGGCCCGGACAAGCCTCCACAAGACGAGCAGGACGCCTTCGCCACCGCCGTCGATATGGGCAAAATTGACCAGAAGCGTGCCGCCATTGCGATTGAATTCGGCCAGGACGGTGGCGCTGCCCATGGCGAAGGAGATCGGCCGGCCGAAGGCCAGCAACGCATCCTGGTCCGCGCGCGACAGCGCCCTCAACGTCTCCAGGGAGACACCCTCGATTTCGATCCGCATTGAAGGGTTGACCCTCGCTAAGTTGCTCGCCTCGCCCATTGCCCTAGTCTGCTTGCCAGAAAGACAGCTGATAATCCTCCAGGTCTCTGGAGTCTGAAGCGAAAAACTCGACGACAAACCTTCGGTTCGCAAACTGCCATTGCAGTTTTGCCTCATAAATCTCCTTGAGAACCGAGCCGAGAAACACGAGTTTGTCGCGAGAGATGTCGGCGGCGCCCAAGGCGTGAATGTCGGCAATGTGCAGGTGGTTCATAACCGCTTCCACGGACTGTCGTGTGGCGTTGGGGTCTCGTTCAAAGCTTCGCAGGCCTTCCTCGCTAAACCCTTCCATCAAAACGTAGCGTTCGAACGTCACGAATTTCGGCCAGAAAATGGTGCTGTATCCCACAGCAAGCGCAAATCGGCCCTCGCACCCGACCCAGCTTTGTAGATCGATGCCGGACCCATTGTTCCAGGCTGCCAATTCAGCCTTCATGCTGGCTGGAACATCCATATCGTAGCCTCCCGATCTCGCCTGTCATAGGTCTTTCAACGGCTGCTTTCCAGTAGACCGGCAAAGTTGCATCCCTTCACGCTTGTCGTCCCCAAATCCGCGCCGTATGTCTCCACGCGATGAGCGAGATCGAATTCCGTCGCGCGCAGGCGCCCGACCTGCCGGCGATCGTTGCAATGCTTGCCGACGATGTGCTCGGCGCAGACCGGGAAGACCCGTCCACGCCGCTTGCGCCGTCCTATCTCGATGCCTTCAGCGCAATCGATACCGATCCCAACCAGTTGCTGGCCGTCGCCGTCAACGCCGGGCAAGTGGTCGGAACGCTGCAGCTCAGCTTCCTTCCAGGCATTTCGAGAAAAGGCGCCTGGCGCGGCCAGATCGAAGGCGTTCGCGTCGCCCGGCAATGGCGCTCGCGCGGCCTCGGCAAGCTGATGATCGAATGGGCGATTGAAACATGCCGTTCGCGCAATTGCAGCTTCGTCCAGCTCACCACGGACAAAGGTCGACGGGAGGCGCACGCTTTTTACGAGCGCCTCGGCTTCACCGCCAGTCATCTCGGCTACAAGATGGCGCTGTAGCGCTCGGCTGATTGCCGAAGTCGGCGCTGCCCCTCATCCGCCTGCCGGCACCTTCTCCCCGTATAGCGACGGGGAGAAGGGGCTGTCCGCAAACTCGGCACTTTCCTGCAACGTTAGTGATTGGCGAAGCCATCGACGAAAGCGTCCTTCTCCCCGTCACTATACGGGGAGAAGTGCCCGGCAGGGCGATGAGGGGCGGCGCCAACCTGAAGCGATTGCCCCTTCACCTGTCGTCCGCGCTGCTTGACAATTCACCCACAATGTTCTCTTTATGTTCTCATCACAACTCGAGACAATGCGGCGTTCGAACCGCCGCGGGCGAACGGGCCGGATGGAAGCCAACATCCTCCACGCGGATCTGGATGCCTTCTATGCCTCGGTCGAACAGTTGCTCGACCCGGCCTTGCGCGGCAAGCCGATTGCCGTCGGCGGCGGGGTAGTGCTTGCCGCATCCTATGAAGCCAAGGCGTTCGGCGTGCGCGGCGGTATGCCGGGACGGCGCGCGCGGGAACTCTGCCCGCAACTCATCTTCGTCGGCGGCCATTTCAAGGACTATCAGCGGCTGGGCGATGCGGCAATCAAGGTGCTCGGCGATTTCACGCCGGTGGTCGAGCGGATTTCGATCGACGAGGCCTTTGCCGACGTCGCCGGCTGCACCCATTTGTTCGGCTCGCCGGCCGAGATCGCCGGCAAGATCCGCGGCCGCGTGCGGGCCGAGCTCGGCCTGCCGATCTCGGTCGGCGTAGCCCGCACCAAGCATCTGGCCAAGATCGCCTCACAGGTCGCAAAACCGGACGGGCTGGTGGTGGTCGATCCGCGCCACGAGCTGGAGTTCCTGCACCACCTGCCGGTCGAGTTGATGTGGGGCGTCGGCCCGGTCACCAGGCAGCGGCTGGCCGGCATCGGCGTCAACACCATCGGCGAGCTGGCGAAGACCAATGGTGGGGCGCTTGAGCGCCTGCTCGGGCCGGCGGCGGGAGAGAAACTCAACGCGCTGGCGTGGAACCGCGATCCGCGCAAGCTCGAGACGCAGCGCCGGGCGCGCTCGGCGGGTGCGCAGTCGGCGCTTGGCCGAAAACCGGCCGAGGAGCAGGTCTTCGTGCCCGCTTTGCTGCATCTGGCCGACAGGGTCGCCACAAGATTGCGGGCGAAATCCCGGCCCGGCCGCACGGTGACGGTTCGCGTCCGCTTTGCCGATTTGCGCTCGGTGACGCGCTCGATCACGCTCGACCAGCCGATTTCGGCAACCGCCATGCTGGCCGAGATCGCCGAGGCGCTGGTGCGCAAGGTGCTCATCGACCATCCGCACGAAAAGACAATCTCGCTGCTGGCGATCGCCGTATCGCATCTGGAGCAGCATGCCGGCCTGCAACTGGAACTGCCGCTCGGGCTCGACGACGACCGCCGCCGCCCCGGCACCAGCAAGGGCGCGGCGCGCTGGACCGCGGATCGCGCCGTCGACAAGATCCGCGACCGCTTCGGCTGGGAGGCGGTCGGCTACGCCTCGGTCGCGCTCGGACTGCGGCGATCGGTTCCCGACGCATTTCGGGAGCTGGCCGAGAAGGAATTGTGAGCCTCGATTACACTTTGGTTGCCAAGTCGCCGGAATGACGTTGAAGGCTGCGGACTTGTGAATTTATCTTCGGTCCAGTTGGTCGTGCACCGGTTTGGGTATCGGCCAGACAGGGTAGCACCCGCCCGCAAATCCTTCCGCACCTTCATTTCGAACGACAGGAGATCGGCATGGGACAGAACGCCGGATATTTCGCACTCATCGTTGCCGGACTGGTGACCAATGCAACGACGCTGGCCAAGCCGCTCAACCCGGACCGGGCGATTCCATCCCTGGGCGATATCAACTCGCCGCTGGCCAGCCCGCTATTCAAGCAGGTCAAGGCTGGGCCGCTGGAGATAAAGCTTGAGGAAACCACGCTTGCCGATGTCGAAAAAGCCTTCGGCGGAGCCATGCACGATGAAGGTGACGCCGGAGATTCACGCCACTGGCTTTGCTATGCCGGCCCCGACGCCGGCGGATCGCCGTCGATCTTCTGGTTCGTATCCGGCGAGATGGGCGGCTCCGACCACGGTGTCCTGTCCGTCGCCCTGCAGCCGAACCCGGAAGGTAAGGTGCCGGAAGGATGCGCCGGCGCGCCTGCCAGCCTGACAGCTGTTGAACTCGATACGCCCGGCGTCGGAGCGCCGCTGAGCGACGTGGCCGCGAAATTTGGCGCCGCCAAGCCCGATCGTTACGGCCATTTCGGCTTCGCCGCCTCTTATCCTCCTTCGTCTCCCGACCAGAAGGACGCCACGGTCACGCAGACGCTCACCTACACAGCCGGGAACGGCAGGATAACCGGCGTGGCGGTGACGCAAGTCACCACCAATTAGGGTGTCCCCGCTCGGTTGGCGAATGGTTCACGTGTGAATGATCTGCCGCGCCCAAGCCAGGCGGCCTGGTTGCTGGCCACCTCGTAATGCAGACTGGTTCTGATGTGCCGCCCGGGCCCGCCCTCCACCTGCAAATTCCTGATCTTGAAATATTAGACCGCCATCATACACCTGCGCCGGCCGCACCGCCATCCTGTCGCGCCCACAGACGGCAGGCCAACGCAGTTTCTCGTCGAAATGGGTGAACATCCGCCCTGGAGTTGGCAAGGCCGATATCGGAACGGCAGAAATTGGGTCGGAACGGCCCTTCCGATCGCACCCGCGAAGGTCCCGAAATGACCCAGAAGCGGGCGTTCGGCAGCGATCCGAGCAGCAACCATTTTGGCAGGACAGGAAATCGGCATGGAATGCTGCAATCATCATCATGTCCCGTCCAAGTTGTGGACAGTTCCTTCTCAAAGGCGCACTCTTAGCGTGCGAAACGCGAGCTGGCGTTTCGTGCAATGCTTCACATGCTTGACTTGCGTCGGTGATTATCTGACCTACCCGGATACTTCCGGGTGGGCAGACCTCACATTGTGTCGCCTATCCGTGATCAGGCTACGGCCTAAGGCACGTTGCAGCCCGTTCCGGATCAACTGGGAGGTAAACAACATGCCTGATTTTCAGCGCAGAGAACTTCTTGTTCAAGGAAGCGCGGCTCTTGCCGCAATTGCTGCTCTCTATACCTCGCGCCGGGCTTACGCTTTTCCAACACGGCCGAACGAGGAAGTTATTCCATGGCTGGATCAGCCGACCGAAAATCCCGATCCGGCGGGTATCCAGAAGCAGCTTGTTTGGGAGGATTTGGATAGCTGGATAACGCCAAACGACAAGTTCTTCAGCATCTCGCATTTCAACCGACCAACGATCGACGAGAAGACATGGTCGATGGAGATCGGAGGCCTGGTTAAGAAGCCCCTGGAGTTAACGCTCGCCGACATCAGGGCGCGACCGCGGCAGGAGGTCGTTTTCACAGTGGAATGCTCGGGCAACCATGGGTTTCCCTTTTTCACCGGCGGCATCGGCAATGCTCGCTGGGCAGGGACGCCGCTCGCCCCGATCCTCGAGGAAGCCGGCGTTCTGGAGAAGGGCATCGAGGTCGTCTTTTTCGGTACCGACACAGGCGAGATCCCGATACGCGACGTCAAGATGCGGCAGAACTTCGCTCGCAGCATGTCGCTCGCCGACGCGATGAACCCGGACAATCTCCTCTGCTATGAAATGAACGGGGCCGCCTTGCCGGCGCCCAATGGCTTCCCGGTACGGCTCATTGCGCCAGGCTGGTACGGGATCGCCAACGTCAAGTGGCTAAAGCGCATCGAGGTTCGCGATACGCGGTTCATGAGCCTTCTGATGGCCCGCGACTATGTCACCATCCGGGAGGAGGACCACAACGGCGAGACCGTATGGGCCGAGACGTCAGTCGGGCGAGCGCTGATAAAGTCCGCGCCTGCGAAGGTTACCCGGAAAGACTCGGATTACCGCATCGTTGGGGCAGCCTGGGGGGCGCCGATCGACCGGGTCGAAGTGCAAATCGATCAAGGGCCTTGGACACCAGCGACCATTGACCACAGTGAGGAGGCAGAACACGCTTGGAAAATCTGGTCCCTGGCTTGGGCAAATCCCTCTCCTGGAGAACACACGGTGACCTCGCGCGCGGTCAGCACCACAGGACAAATTCAACCGGCGATGGACGATCCCTTGATTGCCAAGAAGCACACATACTGGGAAAGCAATGGCCAGGTGACGCGCCGCGTGCGTATCGGCTAGAGCATTTTGCAGCCAAAAGGAAGCATTTGGCGTCCGCATAGATGCGGGAAAGCAGATAGTTAGAGCGAGTTACCGGTTCCAAGAGAACCGGAACCGCTCTAAGAACGTGCTGCCATGTGGCAATTGCGTTTGGGTCACCCAGGAGGAGGCTGCCTGATCGCCATCTCCGTACCATTCCAGCCTTCTACTCACCCGTCCACCGTTTCAATCTCCGCGTCGACCAGACACCAGGGCGCATAGCGGAAATCGCGGATCTGGATGACCTGATCGTCCCTCCATTCGACCAGCATGAAGCCGCGCACAGCGCCGTCGGCCGCCTGCGGGTCGCGGATGAGGATCGCCGGCCGGCCGTCGACCACGCCGAGCGACAATGTCCAGTCGCGCAAACGATCGTAATTGCCGAAATAGGTCGAAACCTCGGCCTTGCCGCGCAGGCGGACGCGGTTGACGACGTCGAGCCGGACGTCCTCGGCGATCAGTGCCCGCACGGCGTCGAAGTCGCGCGCGTTGAACAGGTCGACATAGCGCCGCAGCCGGCGCTCGTCATCGGCGTCGAGCCTCGGCGCGAGCGCCTGCTCGGGCTGCAGCGCCAGCAGCTTGAGCTGCGCCCGCCCGCGATGCAGCGCGGCCTTGGTGGCGGCGAGCGTCGCGCCGGTCACTTCGCAGGTCTCATGCAGGCTGAGGCCGAGCACGTCGACCAGGATCACAGCGCTGCGCTGCGGCACCGAAAGCTGCATGAAGGAGCGCAGGCTGGTCTGGGCGGCGAGCCGGCTGTCGGCGCTGCCGGAGGGATCCTCGATGACGCTCATGTCGGCCTCGGTCATGCGCGACCTTTCCCGATTGCGCCGCCGCAGATGATCCTGCGCGGCATTGTGGGCGATGCGAAACAGCCATTGCTCGGGACGTTCGACGATCGCACCGCCGTCGATCGCCTGCAGCGCCTTGATCAGCACCTCCTGGACGATGTCCTCGCCGTCGATCACCGAGCCGGCCATACGCGCGCAGTAGCGATGCAGCCTTGGCCGCAACCCGACGAGCATCACCTCCAAAGTCGCCCTGTTCATTTTCGGCGTAGCGTCCCATTTCTGCGCGAGCGGCATGGCAGGCGCTACCCGGCTTTCTGATCCGCCAGCATACGGTAATTGCCGATGACTTTGACAGGCGATCGCAATGCCGGGGTCGAACGGCGCTCGGCGTGGTTTTCCGTAAACGCCTTGAAGGCCGCAAGCCCGGTCAGCGCCGACGAATCGCCGTCCTGGCCGACGATGTGGACGAACGAGCCGTCGTCCAGCTCGAGCACGAGATAACACACCGTCGGCGGTGCCGCCTCGCCCAGCGCTTCAAATACTTTTTCGACCAGCACGCGGTTATCTTCCAGGTCGGCTTGCTTCACACCGTATCGAATGAGCGCGTAGTTCATCGTCGTCTCCTGACTGGTTGGTATGAACGAAGGACGACCGGCTGCGCTGAAAAGATTCTCCTTGCCGAAGAATCTTTTCGGTTGCCCGCATCGTCTTTCCCGCGTGGGCGGCTGCGCGGCAGCCGTCAAGCAGGAGAGACGATCATGCATATCCAGTTTGCCGAGCTTCCGGTGTTCGAGCAGGACCGCGCCAAGGCGTTCTACACCAGGCATCTCGCCTGCCAGGTCATGGCCGACCAGAAAATGGGTGATGGCGGCTGGCGCTGGATCGAGCTGGCATTTCCGCATGCCGTGACGAACCTGCATTTTGTCAGGCGCGCCGACGACGCACCCGGCGCGGAGCCGGTATTGGTGCTGGTCGACGAAAATGTCGGGGCAATGATCGCAGCCATGAAAGCGGGCGGCGTCGAGATCGTCACCGAAGCGCATGAGGCGCCGTGGCAGCCGGGGCGCACGGTGGCGGAGTTTCGCGACAGCGAAGGCAACCGCATGGTCCTCGCCAGCCGATAAGGCACCGGAGCCCTCTGTCCGGCGGGGCGTCGTACCTAAGTCCTACCTCCGGCCGGACCATCGGCCGTACTTCCTTCGTATTATTATTTCGTGACCTCTGCGCGCCGGAACCTTCCCTTGCATCGGGCGTTCGGGCGCTGTATCGCGATGCCTCATATTTAGGCAGGCGGAGGAAATACGAATAGGGCGGGTGGCAAAACAAACATGGGCCGGGGAGGAGCATCTTACCATGTCGAACCGTAAAATCGGAATGTCCCACAGTTTGGGGCTGCGCGTCGCTGACCTCAAATCCAGAATGCAAAGTGCCCAGATTACCGAGCATGAGATCAAGACATTTCAAAAGGTTGCGGCCATTATGGGCGGCGCCAAAGGCTCACTGCGCCTCGATGCGGACGATCTGATCGCCGCGTCCTTCCTTGTCGATCCCTTGGAAGATCTCCCGCTCTCCAGTTGAAGGCGCTGAACGCAGGTCGAAATCCTATCGGGTTTGAACCTGCGATTGCCGCCGGCGGAGCATCCGCCAGCCCAAACCGCATGCGAGGATGACGTTGGCCAGCGCCAGACCGGAAAGCGCGGCCAACGTCCCGTGCGGGCCGAAGCGCTCCAGCAGCAATGCGCCGGCCGAGGGTGCCGCCGCCTGGGCGATCAGGCTCGGCATGGCGAGGCGGCCCATCAGCTTCGCATAGCCGTTCGAGCCGAACAGCGCGAGCGGCAGCGTTCCCCGGGCGATGGATTCGAGGCCGATGCCCGCGCCGTAGAAGCCGAGCGCCAGCGGGATGATCGGCATGCCGGCCCAGAGCGTCGAAACGCCGATCGCCACAAACGTAACCGAGGCAAACTTGGTGAAAATCGGATGGTGGTAGCGCGCGATCATCATCTCGATCGCGCGGGCCGCCACCTGGGACGGGCCAACCAGCACGCCGAGCCCGACGGCTGCGGCAAGCGCCATGCCGCTGCCTTGCAGGATGGTGAGCAGATGCACCGACAGCGTCGAGGAGATCACAGCCGCAAGTGTCAGGGTCGCGGCCAGAACGATCACGATCGACGGATCGGCTTGGTTGTCGAGAATGGGTGCCGCCTCCTTCAATCCTGGTTTGACTGCCGGTTGCGGCGGCTCCCGGGGCAGGATCACCAGATAGAGCGGAAGCGCAATTGCCAGCTGAAAGGCGGCGTAGACCAGGCAGGTGCCGCGCCAGCCGACCTCCCCCAGCAGCAAGGCTGAGATCGGCCAGCAGATGGTGCTCGCAAGGCCGCCGAACAGCGTCAGCATGGTGATGGCGGAGCGCGCGCCGTGGCCATAGTGGCGGCCAAGCGTTGCGAAAGCGGCATCGTAGAGCCCCGCCCCCATGCCCAGGCCGACGATCAGCCAGGCAGCGATATAGGCCACAAGGTTGGGGGCAACGGCCAGCCCAACCTGGCCGACCCCGATGCATCCAGCGCTGAACGCCAGGACATTGCGGCCGCCACGCCGCTCGATCGACGACCCGACGCGCGGAGAGATCAATCCGGCCACAAGCAAGCCAAGGGACAGGCCGCCGACAACCCATGCCAGCGGCCAGCCGGTATCGGAGGAGACTGCCGGCGCGATGACCGCGGGAAGATAGTAGGAAGAACCCCACGCCATGATCTGCGTCAGGCCAAGCGCGGTGATGATCGCGCCGCGGCTGCGCAGGATGGCCGGCGAAGGCGGCGAAAGACTCATGCCGCGACGCTGCAGCCACAGCCGCCTTTGCCGACCGCCTTCGCCTTGGCGTCGGCGACACAGCACGCATCCACCGCTGCCGGCGCCGGACCGCCGCAGCACCCCTTGTCGGCCACGCCGATCCGCGGCACGGTGCAGACGCCGGTCTCGGGCAGCACGAGCTGGACATTGTCGGCCGCCACCATGTCGCCGGCGATCGCCGCCGCGACCGAGCGGACCTGCTCATAACCGGTCAGCAGCAGGAAGGTCGGCGCGCGGCCATAACTCTTGATGCCGACTGTGTAGAACCCGTGCTCGGGATGGCTGAGCTCACGGTGGCCGTGCGGCGGCACGTCGCCGCAGGAGTGCTCGTTGGGATCGATCAACGGTCCCAGTGCCTTGACGCTTTCCAGCCATGGATCGAGCTCGAGCCGAAGCTCACGGGTCAGCGACAGATCCGGGCGTTGTCCGGTCGCGGCGATGATGCGGTCGACCGGGCCAAGCGCCTGCAAACCGTCCCTGGTCTGGCCTTCGACGACCAGCCGGCCGTTGGCATCGCGGATCGAAACAGCCGCAAAGCCCGTCACCAGCCTGACGCCGCCGCTCTCGGCGAGTTCGCGCACTTCGGCGCCGAGTTCGCCGCGTGCCGGCAATTGGTCGGCATCACCGCCACCATAGATGCGCACCAGGTCGGTGCCGCGCGTCGTCCAGATGAAAGCCGTGCCGGGCTCCACCTCCGCCAGCCTGGCGAGATCCAGCAAGGCATTGGCGGCCGAATGGCCGGAGCCGGCGACCAGCGTCGTCTTCCCCGCATAAAGGCTGCGGTCGCGGCCGAGAATATCGGGGATGCCGTAGGCTATGCGGTCGGCAAATTGCGCTTCGCCTACGGCATGAATTCCGCCGGCGCCGAGCGGGTTCGGCATCTGCCAGGTTCCCGACGCATCTATGACGGCGCGGGCGCTGTCGCGCCGCGTGCCGCTGGCGGTTTCGACCACCAGCATGAACGGCCGGGTTTCGCGTTCCTTGCTCGAGACCTTGTCGGCGCCCCAGCGCGAAATGCCAACGACGCGGGCGCCGGTTTCGATCGACGGCGACAATTGCGGAAGCTTTGCCAGCGGCTCGAGATAATCCGCGACGAGGTCGTTTGCGGTCGGGAATGCCTCGGGCTCCGGCATCCGCCAGCCATGCACCTCGAGCAGGTTTCTAGCCACCTGATCGACGCAATAGCGCCAGGGCGTGAACACCCGGACATGGCCCCAATCCCTGAGATTGGATGCAACCGCATTGCCGGCTTCGTAGACTTTGACAGGAATGCCCCGCGCGATGAGGTGGACCGCTGCCGCCAGGCCGACCGGCCCGGCGCCGATCACCGCAACGGGGAGCTTTTCGATCATCTCCATATCTTCTATCCTTCCGGTAGTTTCGAATTATACTGCCAAAAAAATCACGCCGCCGTCTTGGCCGTCGCTTCCGCCGATGCCGGCGCACAGGTGGCGTCGGCGCAGCATTCGTCTGCGAGGTATCCGATGAGCCCGTTCATGGCGGGATAGTTGGCCCGGCAGATCAGCGTCGTCGCCTGGCGCTCCTGTGTCACCAGGCCGGTGTCGACCAGCCGCTTTAGGTGATGCGACAGCGTCGAGGCGGCGATGCCGAGCCTGTCCTGGACGCGTCCGACCGGCAGCCCCTCATCGCCCGCCCGCACCAGCGTCCGATAGAGCTGCAACCGCGTCGGGCTGCCGAGGGCTTCAAGTTGCGAGGCTGCTTTTTCGAGTTTCATGGAAATAAGCTATTTCCAGAATCGCTGCACGTCAAGAGAATTTCGACAAAGATCGAAATAAGGCGATATCTAGACGACGCGCTTGCCGCTGGCGTCGATGACCACCTCGCCGTCCTCCTTGGTGAACGGGCCGATATCCGGATTGGGCAGGATATCGAGCACGGCTTCGGATGGTCGGGCGAGCATGGTGCCGAGCGGCGTCACCACGATCGGCCGGTTGATCAGGATCGGATGCGCCAGCATGAAATCGAGGATCTCGTCGTCGCTCCACTGCGGCTCGCCCAGGCCAGGTTCGGCATAGGGCGTGCCCTTTTCGCGCAGCAATTGGCGCGGCGTCATGCCCATCGCTGCGATCAGCTCGACGAGCTTTTCGCGCGACGGCGGATTTTTCAGATATTCGACCACCTCAGGCTCCTCGCCGGACTGCCTGATCATGGCCAGCGTGTTGCGCGAGGTGCCGCAATCGGGGTTGTGATAGATGGTGATGGTCATTGCGCAGCTTTCATCTGTCCGGCTGGTTTCGGTTGGGCGAGCAGCCACCCTGCCAATGTCATGGCGAGCAACGCGCCCAAAAGTTCGGCGCCGATGAAGCCCGGCAGATCGGCGGGGCGGATCCCGGCAAAAGTGTTGGAGAACGCACGGGCGATGGCGACGGCCGGATTGGCGAAGGATGTCGATGCGGTGAACCAGTAGGCGGCGGTGATATAGAGCCCGACCAGCCAGGGGATCGAATCCGGACGGGAACGCAGGCCGGCAAGGATGGTGAAGACCAGCCCGAATGCGGCGACCAGCTCCGCAATCCATTGCCCGCTTCCGGTCCGCACCGTCGCCGACACTTGCAGGATCGGCAGTTCGAACATCGCATGCGCGAGCAACGTTCCAGCGATGCCGCCGGCAATCTGGGCGGCGACGTAAGCCAGCGCTGCGTTCGTTTCGATCTCGCGTCGAAGCGCGAATACCAGCGTCACCGCCGGGTTGAAGTGCGCTCCGGATATCGGTCCGAATATGGTGATGAGCACGACCAGGATCGCCCCGGTCGGCAAGGTGTTGCCGAGCAAGGTGAGTGCGACCTCGTCGGTCAGCTTATCGGCCATGATACCGGAACCGACCACGGTGGCGACCAGAAGAGCCGTGCCGAGGGCTTCGGCAACAAGGCGGCGGGAGAGGTTGGCCAAGACGAACCTCCCCTAGCAGTTGCAGGTCACAGCCTGGATGACAGGCTGGCAAAGTTCCGGCGCGCCATTGCAGCAATCCTCCATGAGGTAGGCCAGCAGATCGCGAAACCTGGTCATGTCGGCGAAGTAGCGCACGCTGCGGCCCTCTCGTTCGGTCCGCACCAGGCCGGCATGCGACAGGATCTTGAGATGGGCCGACATCGTATTCGGGAACGCGGCGAGCCGTGAGGCGATCTCGCCCGCAGCCACGCCCTCGGCGCCGGCCCGCACCAAAAGGCGAAAAACGTCCAGCCGGGTCTCCTGGCCGAGCGCGGCAAGTGCCGAAAGGGCGAGCGTCTTATCCATGTTTCCAGATTTCCAGAAATGGGGAATAGAGTCAACGCGCGGTGTCGGTGGCGCAATGCAATCGCTCGAGGTTTGAAGTCGCCCTCTGCTCTGAGCGTTGGCGCTGCCCCTCACCTGCCTGCCGGCACCCTCTCCCCGTATAGTGACGGGGAGAGGGGTGCTCTCGTCGCTGCTTTCGCCAATCGCCAGCATTGCGAGAAGGGCGCCGAGGCCGCGGTCAGCCCCTTCTCCCCGTCCCTATACGGGGAGAAGTGCCCGGCAGGGCGATGAGGGGCGGCGCCGACTTCGATAATTGGCCGTCTCCAACACCAACCTGGCGCAATCGCCTGTCCAAAGCGATTGCCCCGCGCCGGCGACGGCCCACCCCGGCTGATCAGCCAGGCACTGTGGCGGCGACCGCATCAGCGCGACCAAGGCCGGCAACCGCTTTTCTGACCCGCTGCAAATGCGCCTGGCGTCCTGCGGCCGAGACGCTGTCCATCCGGTAGAGCGCCAGGAATTTGGTCCGGCACAGCGGATGGCAGACGGAGCGGAAGCCGCGCAGCAGGGTCCGCCGGCCGGGCTGTCCCATGATCCACGACATCAGCGGCGTGGCGCCACATGTGGTCATTGCGATCACCCGGCGTATGTGCCGCAATTTGGGCCGCGGGCCGCGTCGTTCCGTCGGCATCTCGAAAGCGAAGCCCGGCACCAGCACACGCTCCAGCCAGCCTTTCAGCATCGCCGGAAGGCCATACCACCAGGTCGGATAGATGAAGACGACCGCCTCCGCCCAGAGCAGCTCCTGCGCATGTTCGTGCACCGGTTGCAGGTTCGCCGCCTTGTCGTGGTAACCGCGCCATTCCCGCGTGCGCATGACTGGATCGAAGCCGGTCGCATAAAGGTCGAGCAGGTGGACCTGATGGCCGCTTTCGGCAAGCGTCTCCAGCACCGTGTCGCGCACGGCGCCGTTGAAGCTGTCGGTGCAGGGATGGCAATAAACGACGAGGACCTTCATCTTGCGCTCGGTCGCGAGAGTGCATGCAAGCGCGTCGCATGCAAACAAGCCACCCGCAGACGTAGTCGATCAGCTGTTTTCATGTGAAGCCCCGCAGCCCCGGTATCAAGACGCAACAGCTCCGGTCGCGTCAAGGCCCGTTCGTGCGCAGACGTGGGCTTGCTGGGGCCAAAACCTAACAGTGGATTCGGTTTTCGATCAGCATTGTTCCAGAAAGCCTGCGCCCTAGCTTCACGGCGTGTCCAAAGCGTCAGGAGAGAAAACATGCACGCAGGAAAACTGAGCGGCAAGATCGCCTTGGTGACGGGCGCCTCTTCCGGCATCGGCGAGGCCACCGCCTTGGCGCTGGCGGCCGAGGGCGCCACGCTGGTGATTGCCGCGCGGCGCGCCGAGCGCCTGGACGGCCTGGCGAGGCGGATCCGTGAAACCGGCAGCGCGGCACTGCCGATTGCCGTCGACGTCACCGACGAAACGCAAGCCACGGCGATGGTCGAGCGGGTCCAGCAGGAGTACGGCCGGCTCGACATGCTGCTTGCGGTTGCCGGCGTCGGCGTCGCCGCGCCGTTCCGCAACACGACGCCGGAAGAATACCGCCGGATGGTCGACGTCAACATCCTGGGCCTGCTTTATCCGATCCATGCAGCACTGCCGTCGATGCAGCGGCAAGGCGCCGGCCACATCGTCGTGGTCTCGTCCGGCACCGGCCGTTACATCCACCCTTCGGTGGTCTATTCCGGCACCAAGCACGCGGTGAGCGCGATGGCGGAATCGCTGCGTCGCGAGATCGGCAAAGATGGCATCCGCGTCACCTGCATCGAGCCCGGCGCCGTCAAGACCGAGTTCACCCAGAATATGCGCGCCGATGTGCGCCAGGCGGTCGAGCAAAGGCTGGGCGACATGGAGCAGCTGGAAAGCGAGGACATCGCCGCCGCCATCCTTTATGCGGTGAGCCAGCCGCCACGGGTCAACGTCAACATCCTGACGCTCTATCCGACCGAGCAGGCGTGAGGGCCGCAAAGGTGGTACCCTGCGCCGCCCCCGCAGCCCTGCAGCATCATCCGCCGATCATCAGCGTGAACACAAGCTGCCGCAACTTGCCGCCCGGGCCGAATTCGACCCGGTCGAAATCGCGGCTCGCCTGCCGTTGTGCCTGCGAGATTCCGGCGAGCCGTCTCGTCACTTCGATCCTGATCTTGCTGCAGCCACGGTCATCGGCGACGGTCAGGCCAATGGTGGCCGCCTCGATCTTGTGCACCATGTCGACGATGCTGGCGCCGTGCACCTTCTCGTGGGCGGCGAGGCCAGCTGCGAAAACCTCCCAGTTCTTCTGGATTGCGCCCGGCAGCCGCGCGGCCGGCTTCGGCAAGGTGTAGGTGATGATCAGCTTCGGCTGCGCCGACACCAGCACGCAGGCGTCGCCTTGCGGCTGGTAGTCCCTCACCCAGGTCAGCTTGAAATTGGTATGCGCGATGACGCGGCGTTCGCCGAGCAGCGGCCCGCGCCCGCCGATCGAGGCGTAGAGCTCCGGCCCGGATTGCCCTGAGATGGCATAGGTCTCGACCTTCTCGACCGCCTGCCAGCCGGCATGCGCCGGCGATGTCGGCAGGAAGGCGAGCAGCAGGCAAAGGCGAATGGCTGTTTTCATGCAAGTCCTCGCAGCCGCTGCGCACGACTCAAACGATATGCAGTTCCCTTCCGTGGACATAGCCGGCGGCCGGCTATAGTGGGATGCTCGTATACAAGAATCCACAGGCAACATCATGTCGCCGCGACCGAACATTGCCCGGCAACGCCCTGCCCCCCGGGCCCAGCCTCCCGGCGTCAGCCTCTGTCGCGCGCTGTCGAAGCTTGGCCTGTGCTCGCGCAAGCAGGCCGAGCTTCTGGTTGCCGAGGGGCGCGTGCGGGTTGCCGGCAAGATCGTGCGCAACGGCTCGATGCGCGTCGATCCCGGCCGCGACCGCATCGAGGTCGACGGCCGCCGCGTCGCCGCCGAGCGCAAGGTCTATCTGATGCTCAACAAGCCGCGCGGGCTGGTCACCACTCGCGACGACCCGCAGGACCGCGGCACCGTCTATGATTGCCTGGCAGGGCTCGACCTGCCTTTCGTCTCGCCGGTCGGCCGCCTCGACAAGGCCAGCGAAGGCCTGCTGTTGATCACTAACGACACGCGCTTCGCGCAGCGCCTGCTCGATCCCGCCTCGCATGTCGCCAAGACCTATCACGTGCAGATCGGCGCGCTGCCCGACGAGGCCATGCTGGCGCGGTTGCGCGCCGGCGCGACAGTCGACGGCGAATTGCTGACGGCCCGCTCGATCGAATTGCTGCGCGGCGGCACCAGCACCGCCTGGCTGGAGATCGTGCTCGACGAGGGCCGCAACCGCCATATCCGCCGGCTGCTCGCCGCCCACGATGTCGAGGTGCTGCGCCTGGTGCGGGTGGCGATCGGCCAATTGCAGCTCGGGGAGCTTGCCAAAGGCAAGGCACGCCATCTGAGCGCGGAAGAGCTGGCGATGCTTCAGGCCTAGCCGGCTGGCGGCGACTCGATAGTCAGGCAGCTGCCAGTCGAAGCCCACGTGACGCAGCAAGCAGCGCGGGCGGACAAGAGTCGCTTTCGACTCCTGGCGGATATTCCTGACCGACCGCTCACACGGGTTCGACCGATATCAATGTCTATCGGTATTACATTCCGTCAGCACACCACAGATCGCAGCCGGCGGCGTTGATTTCCTGCATAAAAATCTTGAGCGATTCTTGGGCAGGCATGGGAAGCTGGCCAACCAACGGGACAAACAAATCGATCAGGGCCTGGCGATGGTCTGGAGAGATGCTCTGCGCGAGATAGGGACCATCTGCTCTCAGCGATTCAACAAGAACTATCTTGTTTCCCTCCTTCAGAGCCGGGTCAGCCAGAAAAATCGAGGCGCCACGAAACATTTTCTCTATGCCTCCTCGAGCTTTGGCTCCGTTGGGGCGCAACATTTCGGCAGCGTTAGGTTGGTGCGCTAGGAAATCATTGAAAGCTATCTGCGAAGCGGCAGCAGCCCGAATCAAAAGCGCGAATGTCTGCGTAGCTTCATCCTGCAGAGGCAATGAGCTATTTTGGCTATAGAGCGCGAGTAGCGACCGACTTCTGTCCATTACGAAAGACAGTGCTACCAGGTCGCCCTCATCGTATGGCGGCGAACCTATCAAAGCCCCGCCGTCCCAAATCTTGTGCAGTAGATCCCGGTCCGTTGGATCTTCAAGATTTGGCAATTTGCCTTCAATCCGGCGCTGCTGCAAAAGTTCATCCAACTTGGCGAACAAATCCTTCGCATAAGCCGAGCCTGTTGGTGGAACATGGGCGTGAGCCCATGTCGAAAATAGGATGGCAAAAATCGACCACACCAAACGTTTCACGGCCGTTCCTTTACTTGACTACCTTCAGAGGGCGACGGCGTTGTGCAATCAAGGCCAAGCGATAATCGATATTGTCAATCGGAGCGCCACACTCCTTTGCTTCGAGCAGAAATTTGCGAGCCTCCTCGAACCGCAGCAAGCGCTTCTCATACAGAACCGCCAACGCCAACCGATGGCACCAGTCTGCTGGCTCCATTTCAATTGCGTGCAGCAAGGCCTTTTCTGACTCGTCGTACCGGTCTGTCAATTCGCGAAGAAAAATACCGTATTGATTATAGGTCCAAGCTGAAACACCCGAGAGTCCGAACACCTTGTCGAACGCCTTTTGAGCCTCTATGGGCGCGTCTGTTTCGAACGCCATCAGAGCGGCCAGATTCTCCCACACCTTAACATAGTCCGGCTTGAGTTTGATCGCGCGCTGATACGCCTTTTTGGCGTCGGCGAAACGGGCCAGATGATGATGATAAACAAAGCCGAGATTGAACCACGACCATGCGTGCTCCGGATCGATTTCAACGCACCGCAGCGCAAGTTTCTCAGCTTCATGGTAGCGGGCGAACCGGCGACGGAGCAGTCCCGACAACTTCCCTGTCGCCCAGCGGTAGCGTGGATCGATTTCTATTGCCCGGCGATAGGCCTTTTCAGCCGACAAATAGTTGCCGATTTCATCGAGCATTAGCCCAAACGATGCCCAGGCGACGCAGGCATCTTCTGTGGTTGCATCGAGGCGGCATTGCTTGAATGACTGATAGGTGGATTCCGCGATCTCCCACGCCGAGTTCCCAAGGCGGTGTGTGTCGGCAACGCAATCCCAGATGATCGCGTTGCGCGGGTGCGCGGCTATTCCCCGTTGCAAGGCGGCCAAAGCCAGCTGCGGCGTTTCCATTTTGTCGCGCAGGAACAAGGCAAGCAGGATATAGTCCCGCCCGGTGTGCACCTCGCCCTCTGCGCGCGTAACGTTCTCGGCACATAAGTCAGGGAGATTGAGCTTCTTGAACTGCTGAGCGAAGAAAAGGCTCGTCTGCGCGCTACGGTGCGTATCGATTTTCCACCGCTCGTAGAAGGCATGGACGCTCGCTTCGCTCAAAGCCATAGTCGGCCCTTCGGCAACTCCGCAAAACCAGACAAAATTGTCGACAAATCGCCAAAGCTGTTCCCTGTCGGATACAGCATCAATTGCCCGCAAGAGAACCGACACCGCGGTGTCCAGGCTGCTTTCCTCGGCCTCCAGTTCGACAAGCCCTGTCCAGGGATCGAGGTTAGCGGGATCACGCTCTATCTTCGCAACCAACGTCTCGCGCGATTCAAATTGAAATGTAAGGGGTTCATCAGTTGTCATTGTCGGAAGAAGCCTTGGCTTTGCCGCACTGGGCCAGCACCTTGCCGATGGCGGCGGATGAGCCGGCAAGCGGAAAGCTGTTCTCGCCATATTTGCCCGAGGCGACCGTGACCTCGCCCTTGGAGCGCAGCAGGGCCAACAGCGGGTCGGTGCTGCTCAATTCCACGGTGAAGGTGTTGTACATTTCTTCGAGTTGAAGCGTCTTGGTCACCGCCTTGCCGCCGGCCTTGAACGCGAACGAAGCGATGCCGGGTTCCAGTTGCGGACCGCTGTCGCCCAAATCATAGCTCAGCGTCGGCTTGCCGAAACAGGCCAGCGTCAGCTGGGCGCCGCCATTCGATCCGCCGCAGACCGACGCCATCAGCACTTTGCCGCCCTCCTCTTCCTCCAGTTTCGCCGTCCAGCCGCACGGCGCGGCAAACGCCGGCTGCGCCGCTTGCAGGACGACCTGAGCGGCGACGCAACCCGCCACGACGAATTTCGCCAATCCGCTTCGCATGATCTTCCCTTCCCAAGTCATCGAACCATCGTCGGCCACGTGGCATCAAGGACTATACAAAACAAATTGTCCCGTGGCATTACCGGCGACACCAGGGCGCTGTAGCAATTCAGGCGATTGATTTTCGATCGAGTGGAAGCGGCACCAGCACCGCCTGGCTGGAGATCGTGCTCGACGAGGGCGGCAACCGCCACATCCGCCGGCTGCTCGCCACCCACGATATCGAGGTGCTGCGCCTGGTACGGATCGCGATCGGATCTCTGCAACTCGGCGACCTTGCCAAGGGCAAGGCACGCCATCTGAGCGCCGAAGAGCTGGCGCTGCTTCAGGCCTGAGCGACCAGGCACTGGAGGCCCCTTGAACCGAAGCGGCAATTGACATTTGCATCTCTGTTTCATATTTTCCATTTGTGAAACTGAAATGCGCCGATGCAGTCAAAGTGTCAGGGCTGACACGCATGGGCGAAGCTGGCTTGGAAGCCGGAGAGAAAACATGGCTACTGCGTTGCGGGCGGTTCCCAGATTCCTGGACGAATTGGGTACGTTTGGCGGCCTCAAGGGAACCGATATTGCAAACATCACCGACGTGTCCAAGGCCACGGTTTCGAGGTGGAAGGCCGGCGACATCAAGCCCCAGCCGCGCAGCGAGCTCATTCTGTCGGACCTGCACTATATCGTCGGCCGACTGCAGGAATTCTACGAGCCAAGCGATATCCGCACCTGGCTTTACGCTCGCCACCCGCAATTGAACGGTGAAAGGGCGATAGATCTCATTCACGACGACCGCGCCCTCGACGTGCTCAAAGTCATCGACCGGCTTGAGAACGAGGTCTTTCTGTAATTGGCGATCGCCGGGCGGATGAGACGAGACAGTCGGCTCATCGATGCTATCGAGGAAATGGTTCCGGTCGAATACTCCGGGACGGTTTGGCGTGTGGTGCGCCAGGGCCGCAGCCCGATCCAGTGCTCGAGCTCCGGCGGCCGTTGGGACGATGGAACGTTCGACGTGCTCTACACCTCGCAAGAGCGCGAAGGTGCCTTGAGCGAGATGAGATTCCACCTGACGCGGGGGCAGCCAGTGATCCCTTCGCGCGTCAGATACAATCTCTTCGAGATCGATCTTGCTTTGGACCGGACGCTCAGACTGCTCGACCTGGCAGCCTTGCAGACCCTTGGCCTCGACACCGCGCGCTACGGGCAGCTTTCGTATCAGGAAAAGCACGCCGAATATCCGAGGTCGCAAGACATCGGCGAGGCCGCGCATTTCCTCGATTATGACGGTCTGATCGTGCCCAGCGCGCGATATGATTGCCTGAACGTCGTCGCGTTTTGTGATCGGCTGCCGGCCGGAGCGATGACGATCAGAACCGATCACGGGGAAATTGCCTGGGCTAGCGGCGGCCCCGCTGCCATCCATCCCCCGCACGGGTGATGCGGCCAACGGAAGCGGCGCGCTAACATTGCCTCCAAGTGCAGAGGTCTAACGCGCAAGGGAGGATCCATGCGTATGCTCCGACTGATACCGACGCTGCTGGCGCTGCTGGCGCTGCTGGCCGTCTTGCCATTGAACGCTGAAGCGACCACGAAGAAGTACCCTAAGGGCCACGGCACGAATTGCGCCGAGAAGGACCAGGCGTGCCAGAAGAAATGCCAGGCTGTGCCGATCGACTACAACAGCGTCAAATCCATCCAGGGGCGCAACGAATGTCTGAATAATTGCACCATCGGCTACGATCAGTGTCTCGGGGCACCCGCCCGAATCCAGGAACAGACAATCCAGGAGGACGCCGCGCAATAGAAGCCCGCCAGAGATGGCTCCAATGCGCAAAACATAGGTGTGATCGAATGACGGCGACAGCCCGCCGGTCGCCTTCATGTGCGGCCGCCGACTTCGTCGACATGGCGCAGCATGTCGTCGGGATCTTCATAGACGCGGAACGTGCCCGATTGGCGGAGCTTCTACGGTGCCGTAGCCGCCGCTGAGCAGGCCGACATCCAGTAGGACCGTGCGATGCGTCACCCGCCGCGCGCCGCGTCATGGATTTCGGCAAAATCCAGCCCATATTCCTAGATGTGGAGCTTTGAGCGTGAAACTCGCGCGTGCGGTCCTGCTTGCCGCGGCTTTCGTGGCTGTTGCGGCCGTTTGTCCCTCTTCCGCAACCGGAGAGGCGGACGGCCGGGAGAAAATTGTGTTGCGCGTCGAGATAGACGGCGCCATCGGTCCGGCGAGTGCCAGGCAGCTCGAGGAAGCACTGGCGGTGGCCGCGGACCGAAATGCCCAGGCTCTCATCCTGCAGATGGACACGCCCGGCGGGCTGGTCACCAGCATGCGCGAGATGATCGCCGGCATTCTCGCCTCGCCGGTTCCCGTCATCGGCTATGTCGCGCCCGCCGGCGGGCACGCGGCGAGCGCCGGAACCTACATCCTCTACGCCACCCATCTGGCGGCGATGGCGCCCGGCACCAATCTGGGCGCGGCAACGCCGATCGAGATGGGCGGGCCGCTGCCATCGTTTCCCGGCGGCAAGAACGATGGCCCGGAGGCGGACAAGGACAAGAAGAACGCACCCGCGGGCGATGCGATGATCGCCAAGGCGACGAACGATGCCGTTGCCCTGATCCGCAGCCTGGCTGAATTGCGCGGGCGCAATGCCGAATGGGGAGAAAAGGCCGTGCGCGAGGCGGCCAGCCTGTCGGCCGGCGCGGCGCTGCAGCAGCATGTCATCGACTTCGTCGCCCGCGACACCACCGAACTGCTTCAACTGGCCGACGGCCGGACAGTCGAGATCGTCGGCAAAAAAGAGGCAATGGCGACGAAAGGACTGCCGGTCGAAACGCTCGAGCCAGGCTGGCTCATCCGGCTTCTCGCCGTGATCACGGACCCGAACATCGCCGTCATCCTGATGCTGGTCGGCGTCTATGGCCTCGTCTTCGAATTCACGAGCCCGGGCGCGGTCGCGCCCGGCGTGATCGGCACGATTTGCCTTCTGCTCGGACTCTATGCGCTCAATCTCCTGCCGATCAGCTATGCCGGCCTTGCCTTGATGCTGCTTGGCATCATCTTCCTGGTCGTCGAAGCCTTGAACCCGACTGTGGTCCTTGGGCTGGGAGGCGTGGCTGCGTTTCTGCTGGGCGCTGCAATGTTGCTCAGGATCGAGGGGCCCGGCTTCGAGATGTCGTGGGCCGTTATCGGCACCGCCGCCGTCCTGACGCTCGGCCTGGCGCTGTTGACCGGCAGCTATCTGTGGGCGGCCCGCAAGAACGTTCCGCGTGTTGGCGCACAGGCCATGCAGGGGCTGCCGGCGGAGGTCCTCGACTGGCAGGGCAGCGAGGGCCACGTGCTCGCCCGGGGCGAGCGCTGGCGGGCAAAAGCCGACGAACCGCTTGCAGTGGGCGACAGCGTCGAGGTGGCCGATGTCAGGGATCTTGTGCTGACGATACGGCGCCGCAATGTGAGAAGCGATGGAGCAAGGCAATGATCATCGGTTATGTGGCCTATCTGGCAGCAGCGCTCGTCGTGGTCATGTTCCTATCCGCGGCCATTCGCATCCTGCGGGAATATGAGCGCGGCGTGGTCTTCACGCTCGGCCGCTTCACCGGGGTCAAGGGCCCCGGCCTTATCATCCTCATCCCCTTCGTGCAGCAGATGGTGAAGGTCGACCTGCGAGTGGTGGTCCAGGACGTCCCGCCGCAGGACGTGATCTCGCGCGACAACGTCTCGGTGAAGGTCAACGCGGTGCTGTATTTTCGTATCGTCGACGCCGAGCGGGCGGTGATCCAGGTTGAAGACTTCATGACCGCCACCAACCAGCTGGCACAGACCACGTTGCGGTCGGTGCTCGGCAAGCATGAGCTCGATGAAATGCTGGCCGAACGTGACAAGCTCAACAGCGATATCCAGGAGATTCTCGACCAGCGCACCGATGCCTGGGGCATCAAGGTCTCCGATGTCGAGATCAAGCATGTCGACCTCAACGAGAACATGGTCCGCGCCATCGCCAAGCAGGCCGAGGCGGAACGGCTGCGGCGTGCGAAAGTGATCAATGCCGACGGCGAACAGCAGGCGGCGGCAAAGCTCGTCGAGGCCGGCAAGATGCTGGCCGAAGCACCGCAGGCCATGCAGCTACGCTATTTCGAGGCTCTCCATGACATCGCCGGTGAGCGCTCGTCGACGGTCGTGTTTCCGGTGCCGATGGATCTGCTCGGTCATTTCATCAAGCAGGGTGGTGGAGGCGGAGGCGGCTGAGCGCGTAATCTCCCCCCTCGAGGGGGAGATGGCCGCGAAGCGGCCAGAGGGGTCGTCTCACATAGATCGCCGACGCCTTCCTCTACGAGAGACGGCGCTGACGCTCCACGCGCCGCGACCCACCCTCACCTCCGCCACGGCGGGACCGGCGCAAAGCGTTTGCCGATCCAGTCGGCGAAGGCACGTGTCTTGGCGGCTTGCCCCTTGGCCGAAGGCATGACGACATAGACGGCGCCTTCATCGGCGAGTGTCCAGTCCTCCAGCACTGGCACCAGCCGGCCGTCGGCGAGTTCGCGTCCGACCAGCCAATCCGTGCTCATCATCAGTCCGACGCCTTGCACGGCGGCTTCGACCAGCACCTCGGCATCGTCGGTGACCAGCGGCCCGGAGACCTCGATACTGACGCGGCGACCCGTGCTGCCTGTCATCTCCCAGGCCGGAAAGGTCTGGAAACCCGAGAAGCCCAGGCAGCTGTGTTCCAGCAGCGCCTCCGGCGCAGTCGGTGTGCCCCGGCGGGCGAGGTAGGACGGCGCGGCGCACAGCAGCCGCCGCCGTGTAGCGACCTTACGCGCCACCAGCCGCGAATCCTCCAGCGCGCCGAGACGCACGGCGACATCGAAATTCTCGGCGACGAGATCGACGAAGTGGTTGGAGAACTCGGCCTCGATACGAACGTCGGGAAATTCGGCGAGAAACTGCGGCAGCAGCGGGCCGATCCACATGCGCCCGAACGAGCCGGGCAGCGCCAGCCGCAGCACGCCGCGCGGTCCGCCGCCGGCATGCGCCGACGCGGCAGCCTCGGCCTCGTCGACCGCAGCCAGGATGGCGCGGACCCGGACGAGAAATTCCGAACCCGCCTCGGTCAGCGACACGCTTCGCGTCGTCCGGTGCAGCAGGCGCACGCCCAACCGCTCTTCCAGCGAGGCAAGGCGCCGCGACAGGATCGTCGCGTCGCGGCCGATGCGAGCAGCCGCCTTGGTGAAGGAGCGTGCTTCGGCGATTGCCGCGAAGGCGGTCATTTCGACCAATGCTGCCGGTTCGTGCGATTGCTGCATCAGGCGCAGAGCTCAAATGTAAAAGCCAAGGATTATATACCAATAACGCAGCAGCTAGTTTCACTCAATCCCGGCCCGTCAATCGGCCATCAACCGGAGTGAGACATGAAAGCGATCGAACTGGCTGCCCCGAGACTGGACGCGTTTCGCGCGGCCACCGTTCCCACGCCTGAACCGCAGCGCGGCGAAGTGCTGATCCGCCTGCGCGCCGCAAGCCTCAATTTTGTCGATGTCGCGATAGCGAGCGGCAACTATCCAAGTCCGAGCTTTCCGCTCATTCCCGTCGTCGACGGCGCCGGCGAGATCGTCGGCATCGGCGAGGGCGTGTCGAAGCTCGCCATCAACGACCGCGTCATCGCCCATGCAAAACCGCGCTGGATCGGCGGCCGTCCGCGGCCTTACGAGACCAGAGAGATGCGCGGCCTGACGCTCCCCGGCTCGCTCGCCGAGTATGTCGCGCTGCCGGCCAATGCCGTCGTGCCGATGCCTGCGCATTTGTCCTTCGAAGCGGCAGCGACGCTGCCGATCGCCGGCACCACCGCGTGGAATGCGCTTCGCGCCGCCGATGCCGGGCCGGGGTCGGTCGTCGTCCTGCTCGGTACCGGCGGTGTCTCGATCCTGACCCTGCAGCTGGCCAAGGCAGCCGGCGCCACGGTCATCATCACCTCGTCGTCGGACGAAAAGCTGGCCCGCGCCAAGGCTTTGGGTGCTGATCACCTCATCAATTACCGCGAAACAACGGACTGGGACGCCAAGGTGCTCGAATTGACCGACGGGCTCGGCGCCGACCTGATCGTCGAAACCGGCGGCGCGGCGACCTTCGCCCGCTCTATCAATGCCGCGGCGCCCGGCGGCACGGTGTTCGCCATCGGCTTCGTCACCGGCGCCGAGGCCACCACGAACCTGCTGCCGATCATCATCAAGGCACTCAAGGTTGTGGGCAACAACACCGGTTCAGTATCCGACCTGCGCGACGCGGCGCGCGCAATCGGCGCCGCCCGTATCGATCCGGTCATCGACACGGTCTACGGCCAGCACCAGGCGACCGAGGCCTACGCCCACATGGCGGCCGGCGGCCGGCATTTCGGCAAGCTCGCGTTCAGTCTGTCGTGGTGAGCCTGAAAAAGGAGCGGCGTTGAAGCTGCCGATCTCCCCCCTCGTGGGGGAGATGTCCGGCAGGACAGAGGGGGGCGCTCTCCCTCCAGCCTATCAGGCAATAGCAGTTCGCGCACCGACGTGAGGTTCTCAGCTCATCAAGTTGAACTGAACGCCGGCGATCCTTCACGCCCCCCTCTGCCCTGCCGGGCATCTCCCCCACGAGAGGGGATTGGCAGTTCTACCGCCTCCGCCTAAATCAGCTTCTCCAGCGTGATCGGCAGATCCCGCACCCGTTTCCCGGTGGCGTGGAATACCGCGTTGGCGATCGCCGGCGCCACGCCGACGATGCCCAGCTCGCCGACCCCCTTGCCGCCCAGCACCGAGGAATGCGGATCGGGAATACCGACCGAGATCACCTCGATGTCGGGAATGTCTGCATTGGTGGCGATGAGATAGTCGGCGAGGTTGTTGTTGACGATGCGGCCGTGGCGGCGGTCGACGATGCCTTCCTCGAGCAGCGCCTGGCCGATGCCCATGATGATGCCGCCCTTCCACTGGCTTTCGGCGAGCTTGGGATTGTAGAGCCGGCCCGAATCCAGCGCCGACACCACGCGGGAGACGCGAACCGTGCCAAAGTCCTCGTCGACGCGGACTTCGATGAAATGCGCGCACCAGCTGTGGCGGGAATAGTCGCCCTCGGTGTGCGGCAGCGCCATGGCTATGGTGGTGTAGTTCTTGTAGCGGTCCTCGACCGTCGAATTGGCCGGCATGGTGTCGCCCTTCGCCTCGATATGCTCGCGCCCGACGCTGCTGAGCAGTTCGGCGATGGAAACTTCAGGGCCGTTGCCGCGCGGTGAAGCGATGCGGCCATTGGCGACGACGAGCGTGTTGGCCTGCAGCGCATGGAACGGCGAAGCCGGATCGCTGATGGCGAGCCCGATCAGTTGGTCGAGCGCGGCACTCGCCGCCTTGTGGACGGCGCCGGTCATCACCCCGGCCAGCCGCGAACCGCCGGTGACGCCGGCACGGGCATAGCGGGAATCGCCAAGCTTGACGACGACGCTTTCCGCCGGCACGCCCACCACCTCGGCGGCGGTCTGCGCCAGGATCGTGTAGGTGCCCTGCCCCATGTCGATCGATGAGCTTTCGACCTCGACCGAGCCGTCGGCGAGAATGCGCACGACCGCCTCGCCATAGGCGCGCCGCACCGGGTACGTGCCTGCCGCGACACCCCAGCCGATCAACTGGTTGCCGTCGCGCATCGAACGCGGCCGGGGGTTCCGCTTCGACCAGCCAAAGGCTGCGGCGCCGGCCGCGAAGGCCTCACGCAGCTGCCGTGTCGACCACGGCTTCTTCGCATGCGGATCCTGCTCGGCATAGTTCCTGAGACGGATTTCCAGCGGGTCGATACCGACCTCATAGGCGAGCTCGTCGATGGCGCTTTCGATGCCGAAGGCGCTCGGGTTCTCGCCCGGCGCGCGCAATGCCCCCGGCACCACCGTGTTGACTCGCACGACGTTCTGCCGCGACGAGAAATTCGGCGTCGCGTACATGACCGAGGTGACCGAGCCGAGCGGCTCGACCCACATGCCGTCGACCGAGGTCTCGTTGACGCCGCGATGCACGATCGACTGGATCTGACCCTCAGCGTTGGCGCCGAGCGCCACGGTCTGGCGCGTCGCCGCCCGTCCGCCATAGGCGGTGAAGGTCTGCGGCCTGGTGACCGCCAGCTTCACCGGCCGTCCCAGCATTTTCGCGGCGACTGCCGCTACAGCGCCGTAGCCATAGGCAAACGCCTTGGAGCCGAAGCCGCCGCCAATATAGGGCGAGACCAGTCGTACATTCTCGAACGGCACGCCGAACCATTCGGCATAGGTCCGCGCCATGCCGTCGAGCCATTGGCTCGGCTCCCAGACCGTCAGCTGGTCGCCCTGCCACTTTGCGATCAGGCCATGCGGCTCCATCGGCGCCTGGTATTCGCGCGGCGTGTTGTAGGCGTTGCAGATCCTGACCGGAGCCGAGGCGAACGCTGTCTCCGCCTCGCCCCATTCCTTGGTCATCGCATCGACCGGGATGCCGTCGCCGGCCTTTGGATCGCTGAGGTCGACTATCGCCGGCGCCTCGTCATAGGCGATCTTGACCAGCGTCGCGGCGGCGACCGCCTGCTCGAAACTCTCTGCCACCACCGCCGCGACATGCTGGCCGCTGAAGGTGATGTCGCGCGCCAGCGGGCAATAGGCGACGTCCGGCGGCGGCGTGCCCAGCCAGTCCGTTGCGGTTCTCAGCGGCAGGATGTTGTCGGGCGTCAGCACCAGCAGCACGCCGGGCGACGCCTTGGCCGCGGTCGTGTCGATCGAACGCACCCGGCCGGCGGCAATGGTGCTCTCGACCAGCACCGCATGGGTAAGCCCCTCGAGCTGCTGCTCGACGGCGTATTTGGCGGCACCGGTGATCTTGGCCGGGCCGTCGACGCGCGACAGCCGGCCGCCGACCTGATCGGCGAGGACGGCACCGTCCGAAGCGTCGCCGCGTTTGGCATCGCCGGGTCTTGTTCTCAACTCGTGAACGGTCATGCCGTTTCTCCCATTTTGAGGATGGCGCGGGCGACGACGCGTGGCGCCAGTTCGATCTTGTAGTGGTTGGCGCCATGGTCGACGGCGCCCTCGACGGCGAGCAGGCTGGCTTGCCTGACGACCTCCGGCTCGAGCACTTTGCCTTTCAGCGCCTCTTCGACGGCAAGGGCGCGCCATGGCTTGGTGGCAACGCCGCCAAGCGCGACGCGCAGATCGCGAATTGTCCTTCCGTCGGCCTCGAATTCAATGCCGACCGCAGCACTTGCCGCGGCGAATTCATAGGACTGGCGGTCGCGGACCTTGAGATAGGTCGAGCCGCGGGCGGCGGCCGAAACGGGAATGCTGATCGCGGTGATCATCTCGCCGGGCTCGATCGCATGTTCCCTTTCGGGCGTGCTGCCAGGCAACAGGAAAAAATCATCGACGGCGACCTGACGGTCGCCGAGATGGACGATCGCGTCGAAGGCGACGAGTGCAACCGCCAGGTCGCCGGGATAGGTGGCGATACAGGCCTCGCTGGTGCCGAGCACGGCATGGCCGCGGGTGACGCCGCCGATCGCCGAGCAGCCGCTGCCGGGCGAGCGCTTGTTGCAAGCGGGGAAATTCGCCGGATCGCGGAAATAGGGACAGCGCGTACGCTGCATCAGATTGCCGCCGATCGTCGCCATGTTGCGCAGCTGAGCCGACGCCGCCTGCCACAATGCTTCCGAGACTGCGGGGAACCGACTCTTGATATCGGCATGGTCGGCGACGCGGCTCATCCTGGCCAGCGCGCCGATCGTGGCGCCCCGGTCATCAACGGCAATCGTGTCCAGTCCCTTGAGATGGGTGATGTCGACCACGGTCTCGGGTTCGGCAACGCCGCATTTCGCGAGATCGACAAGCGTCGTGCCGCCGGCCAGAAGCATGGCGCCGGGAAGTGCTGCTGCCTCACGGGCTGCATCGACGGAGCCGGCGCGGAGATACGAAAAGTCCCTCATGACGCGGCCTCCACGGCCGCCTGGCGCACGGCGGCGACGATATGCGGATAGGCGCCGCAGCGGCAGAGATTGCCGGCCATGTATTCGCGGATCTCCTCATCCGAGCCGGCATGGCCTTCGCGAATGCAGGCGACCGCCGACATGATCTGGCCCGGCGTGCAATAGCCGCACTGGAAGGCATCCTGTTCGAGGAAGGCGGCCTGCACCGCATGCAGCGTGCCATCCTCCCCGGCAAGCCCTTCGATGGTGGTGATGTCCCTGCTTTCAGCCTGAGTGGCAAGCGTCAGGCAGGCCAGCACGCGTTGGCCGTCGATATGAACGGTGCAGGCGCCGCACTGGCCCTGGTCGCAGCCCTTCTTGGTGCCGGTCAGGCCGAGATGGTCGCGCAAGGCGTCGAGCAGGGTAACGCGCGGTTCGACCTCCAGCTCATGTCGATGTCCGTTGATTCGAAGTTGGATTGGAGTTCGGGTTTTGCTTGTCATGGGGCGTCTGGCTCCAGTTGCTTGACGCGGGAGGGGATAATCTGGTGCCCGGCCAGCGAGCGGCAAGATCAGCTTATGGCTAGGTGAGCTAATCTCCCCCCTTGCGGGGGAGATGCCCGGCAGGGCAGAGGGGGGTCGGTTCGACTTGGCGCGAGCTCCGGGAAGGCTGCGGCTTGCGAGGTCGAAAGACGTGACATACCCGATCCCGTGATTACATGAGAAAGGCGCTCCACAATCGGAGGCGCCTCCGCTTATTACCTAAGGGCCTGCTCCGCCCTGTTCAAGCCCAGGATCGAAAATGATCAAAATTGGAGGAAATTGGCAGGGCAGCCGGCCGTCATGCCTGGAGACAAAAAAGCACCACCGGCCCAAGCCGGTGGTGCTCTCTGAACTGTCTGTAGGGGCAGGACAGTCCAATGATCCTGAGGGGATCGTGCTCAACGTGGGCTCATTTTTGCCCCACGGCATCGGCCGAACAGATGACGAGTGCCGGCCGCGAGGAAATATCCTCCGTCGTCATCCACCGGACGTCATCCACCGGCCGTGCACCGGAGGAGGGCAAGATGCCTCCGCCTGCCGGAACGCCGGCCCAGACTCGATCCTGTGATTATATTTACTTGCGATTATATTTGTCGGAGACGTAACGAAGGTGGAAGCGTCTGCGTTCTTGAAACGGGGCCTGCCTGTCCGGTTATGCTTCGGATCAACACTGGAGAAAAAATTGGCCGCGGAGCCGCCCGTCATTTCTGGAGACAAAACCGAAGCCGCCGTTGCAAAACCGCTGCGCGCCGACGCGCAGCGCAACCGCGATGCGCTGGTCGAGGTCGCGGCAAAAGCCTTTGCCGCGCAAGGCGTCGATGCCTCGCTGGAGGAGATTGCGCGCCAGGCCGGCGTCGGCATCGGCACGCTCTACCGGCATTTCCCAACCCGCGAGCACCTGGTCGAGGTGGTTTATCGGCGCGAAGTGGAAGGACTGTGCCAGGCGGCCGACGAACTCGCCCGCGATCATGCGCCCGACATGGCGCTCGAACAATGGATGCAGCGCTTCGTCGACTACATCGCCACCAAGCGCGGGCTGTCGACAAGCCTGCGCATCCTGCTCACGACCAACTCAACCCTGTTCTCCGACGTTTCCGGCAGGGTGACGCTCGCCTTGCGGCGGCTGATCGATGCCGCGGTCGCCGACGGCTCGATCCGCGGCGATGTCGATGCCTCCGACGTGCTGCATGCGCTGGGCGGCATCTATTCGGCCCCGGACACCAAGGACTGGCGCGACCGCTCGCGCCGATTGGTGTCGCTGCTGATGGATGGGCTGCGGTTTGGAGCGGCCAAATCCGGCCCATCCAAGGAATAACGAATGCAGTGACTGTCCTTATTTCAGCGAGATGCTCATACCGCTGAGATCGGCATTGACTTGCAGGCCTACCTGCCTGCCCGTGAGTTCGAGTTGGGCACCCTTGTCATTGGTCATGACGATCACCTGGGCTCCTTTGCCGAGCGCGCCGCCACCGCCCGCTGCACCGTACACCCCCGTCACATCCCGGGCGCGGCGTATGTGGCGCACGGTACCTTTGAAATAGGTCTTGGAGGCGCCGAAGGCGAGGCCGCCCGAGATGCCGCCGACCGAGATGGGATATCGGCGACCATGGAAGGTCAGTGTGCCCTCGCCTCCGGAGCCGCCGATGAAAAAGGCCGCCTTGTAGACGGCGAAGCGGATCGTACCGCTGTCGGCATGCGCGACGCTGGCAAAGCTAACTGCCGCCGCAGCGATGACGGCAACTGCGACTGAACGAAATCTGGACGAAATCTTCATGATGAGAACTCCTCAAGATCGCCGCATGCCCAGCCGGCCGGGCACGTCGGCGTCGTATCAAAGTCATAGCTGAACAGTCTCGCCCGTCATTGGTTCCAAGCACGCGGCCTGAATCCGGCTGCGAGAAGACCGCCACGAAACGAGGCGGATGGCGAGCATAGTCCTGGCTGTAAGAACAGTGGCCGAATGGTGGGGATGATCGTAGGTGTTGAGGCGGAATGGTATTAGTCTGCGCTGTCTGGGGTTTCGGGAGCGCGGCAAAGGAATGGACTTCAACTCACGACATGGCTACCTGCTGATCGGTGGCCTGATCCTGGTCGGTGCCGGGCTCCTGGTCGTTTCGCTGATCGTCAATCTTCGCGTGGCGCACAGTGTGCGTGACGACGTACGCCATCGTGAAAAGCTGCTGGAATATTATCGCAATATCTTTTCGCAGCTGGGCGTGATCCTGATCGGGATTGGCGTGTCCCTGTTCATCTTCTTTTTTCAGCAGAATTATCAGGACCAGCGCAAACGCGAAACGGAGCTCCAGCAGGTTCTCGCCAAACTGGCGGCGCGTGTTGCCCGCGGCAGCGCTGTCGTGGAGGCCCTCGGCGAATTCGACGCGCTGCTGGATGATGGCGGCGCCTATGTCAGTCCGGAACACGGCGGAAACAATGCCGCCGTCAGCGCCCACGGAACGGCGCTCGCCAAGCAGGTTTCGCAGATCCTTCTGGTCGAGCGCGACGTCGATGTTCAGGGGTTCGATATTCTCAATCTGTCACGCGATTTCGAAGCATCGTTCGTCGTCAACGAGCTCAACCCAATGCTATGGTTCAACATCGTCCGGGACGAGAGCGACATCAAATATGCCACTACCCAGATCGCCCTGGATTACAAGGACCTGCAGGATGCGATCGGCGGCGAGCCGATCGAGGTTGCGATCGCCAATCCCGAAAAGGAGCGGAAGATCAAGCGGGAGGTGCTCGACGTCTTTTATGATGCCGATCTGCTGCGCCAGCGCAGCAGGCGGTTTCTCGGCCGCGCGTGCTGGCTTTTCAGCAACGGGCGCGGCTTCGTCAAGCTTGCACCGGCCAATGAAATCGAAGCCGATGCCAGATCGCACCAGGAATGGCTCGACCGGTCGAAACCCTTCCTGACGAAGGCGACATCGGGCAGCGGCGATTGCTTCAAATTGCTTCAGTACGGCCCGGCGTCTTTGAGTTGAGAACGAGCCAAACACTCAACGACCAGGTTCGACCCATTGCGGACGATCAGTCAGGCGCCACAAACGCGTATGACTTCATCAGATCAAGTGTTGTCTCGGCGCGTACAGAAAGGTTGTCTGGCACCTCGATCCGAACGAGTAAAATGTCTGTTCCTTGATCAATTCCGAACAAAGCGGCAATCGGTCGGGGACCATCGAAATGGCACGATGCCCATCGCTGTGGAGATGCATCTGTATCGGTTTCTTTGAGCTCGTCTTCGAGAATCCTACGCAATCCGACATCAAGGGCCTCGCCAGCCATGTGACCGAGTTCATCGATCAGCGGGTTCCAATTAACTAGCCAGACCCAATTCTGCACCCAGGCCACCTGCTGGTCTCCAATTTGGGACGAAAGCCGACTGGTCTCGTTAGTCGGTCTTTGCATGATTTGTCGAATCCGCTATCGGCGATTCCTACCATAATAAGCTTGACTGCTTTTTGACCATCTCGGCTGTTGGCGGCAGCCAGCTGATTGAATTTTGACCTAAAGCGGTTCAGCTTTTGATAGTCGCTGACCCGCTCCAAATATCTGTTTTTACGCAATTATGGACGGAAAGCCGCTCCGCACTTTCCTGGAATTGCTCTAATTCCCACGCGCCGCAGCGTGCCGAGATGATTGTCGTCGAGAAATTCGACGGTCATGGCCGACGCCTTGCCGTCGGGGCCGACCGCAAAGCTGACGGCCGAGGGCCTGTCCGGCATCTCGGCATCAGGGAAGGTCACGAAGAGCTCGCGGTCGAAATGCTTCAGGGAATAGGACCGCGCACCGGCAGGCCCGACCTTGAGGACAAGAGTGTCTCCTTCGCCCGATACAATAGCTTCGCCGAAGAAGTCGTTGAAGTAACGGCCTGCATAGGCCCTGGCCGGCTCGACGGGACTTGCTGGAGAGGGCGGCGCGGCATAGGTGGCCTTGGCCGCCGCAATCACCGGGCCGAACATGCTCGCATAGATATTATTCCATGCCTTTACCTTATCCTTCCCCAGCGTTCCGTCGAAAACGAGATCGGCGAAGCTGTCGGACAGCCCCTCCGGCACGCCTGTCGGAAAGGCGTTGGCGACGACGACGATGCCAAGCTTCTCCTCGGGGAAGAGCATCACCAGGCTGCGTGCGCCGGCGCTGAAGGCGCCCGCGTGACCCCAGATCGGCCCGTGCCGGCCGAATTCGATATTCCAGCCGAGGCCGTAGAAGGCCTCGCCTCCGGAGACGGGATTCTTGCCGCGAGCCGTCAAGGGAATATGTGTCTGGTCCAGCGCATCGGCGGCAATGAGTCTCTTGCCGGCATAGACCCCGTTGCCGAGCACAAGGCGCATCCATTGCGAGAGGTCGCGTGCGGTGGAACTGACGCCGCCTGCTGGCGCCTGCGCATCCGGATAGCGCTGGACTTTCGCGGTCCAGGCGCCATCGATTTTGGCGTGAAGCTCGGCGCGGTTGGCGTGCTTGATGAAGTCCGAATGACGGGAGCTGGTCGAGGCCATTCCAAGCGGACGGTAGAGCTTCTCTTCGGCGACCTCTTCCCATGATTTGCCCGTCGGCTTCGCGGCCGCGACGGCACCCTCGGTCAGTCCGAAATTGCTGTAGGAATAGCCGGCACGAAAGCTCGATGACGGCAACACGAACCGCAGCCGGCGCAGGATCTCCGCGCGGTCATAGCCGATGTCCTCGAGGTCGTCGCCGGCGGTGCCGGGAAGCCCGCTGCGGTGCGCAAACAGGTCGCGGACCGTGAGTTCGCTGGTCGGATAGGGCTGGGCGAGCCGGAAAGCCGGATCGAGGTCGGCGATCTTGGAATCCCACGAAGCGATCCCGTCGCTGACCAGCGCCGCCACGACGGTGGCGGAGACCGGCTTGGAGAGCGAGGCGATCTGGAAGACCGTGTCGGCGTCGACGGCCTCCGGCTTACCGGCCTCGCGATGTCCGAATCCCTTGAGGAAGATCACCTCGTCGCCATGCACGACACCGATGGCGAGACCAGGTACGCTACCATCCGCGACGACGCCTTCGGCCAGCAATTCGAGCTTCGCAATGGCCGCGGCGATCCTGTCGGGTGTAATGGTGTCGGCCGACGCCGCTTTCGGCGAAAGCGTAATGAGGGCGATGAAGGCCAACATCCTCCACCGGAGGTGATTCCTGTTTGTGAATAGCCGCATGCTCAGCCCCCTCAGCCTCACCGGCGTCCACTATTGCAGCCTGACGCAGGGGAGGCCAGCCCCAACGATCGCTCCCATCGATGGATGTTCGCTTCGCACCAGTCGACCTTCAGACAGCCGCGCCTGAGCTAGGATGCAGCGCGCAGGCGGAGGCGCCGCCTGCTGGCGCGGGCCTTCTCCGCCACCGCGGCGGTGATCTCGACCACGCCGTCTTCACGCGGTCTGGCGTTGGTGACCTTGTGGAGCCGCTCATAGGGTAACAGTTCCTTGACCCGGGCTTGAAGCGACGCGACTTCGGCTCGCAGATCCTCGCATTCCTGCCTCTGGACGTCGAACTGTATCTGTTCGGAAGCCTGCTGCAGGGAAAGCTGCGAAAAATTCGCGCTGATTGCGGAAAGGTTCATCTTGTCGTTTTCGCTCTCCTTCGTGAGAGCGGACAATTTTTGCTCGACAATTTGCTTTTCGGCCACCGCGTCGCTCGCTTGGGCCTTGAGCCTGGCGATCTCGCTGGCGGCTTCGCTGTTCTGGTTGGAGGCGGCCTCCAGCCGCGATCGAAGGTCCTCGATTTCAGAACGCAAGCCGGTCATCTCCGCGACACTGCGTGAAAGCTCGGCTTCCCTGTCACCGTCCCTGAGGCGGGCCGCTTCCGTTATTTCCGATAGCTTTGCCTGCGCCATATCGAGCGATTTCTGCAGCCGCATCTCCTCTTTCTCGCTCTTGCCAAGTGCGGCCAGCAGTTCCGAAACCTGCGCGGCGTCATTGGCATGGACAGTCGAGAGTTCGTCCAGCCTGTGCCGGGCCTCGGCCTCCCGTTTCAGCGCCTTGTCGAGGTCGATCGACAGGCTGACATGTTTTTCCCGCAGCATCTCGTTCTCGCGCGAGCGTCTGTTGGCCTCGACCGCTCTGGCCGAGAGCGTTTTGACAAGCTCGCCGAACTCGGCTTCGCGTTTTGCGCTCGCATTGCCTGCCACGACGAGTTCCAGCCTTGCCGCCGCCAGCGCGCCGCGAAGTGCTTCCTTGTCCTCGACCAGGCTCGCCTCGTGCTGCTGCAGGGCCTCGATAGCGCTGTCGCGCTCGCGCTGCTTTCTGGTCGCTTCGTGGAGCTGTTCGGACAGCACTCTTTGCTGCGCGGTCAGGCCGGTATTTGCCAGCTCCAATTCGTTGGCGCGAAGAATGTCGCCGTGGAGGAGTTTTAGGAATTCGCCTGTCAGATGATGCGAGGTCGCGATCTCCGACAGTTTCGCATTGATCTCCCCCAGATACTCCTGCGCGTCGTGAAAGAGCCCATCGACCGCACTTAAGGCAGCCAGCCGGGTTTGCGTATGGGGGGACAGCCGTCGTGCGGTCTCGAAGGCGTCCGCATTGGCCTCGAGCTGCGAGCTGTCATCCGTTGCCGCGAGATTCTCATCCGACACAGTCTCATCCGGAACAGTGACGTCGTTCAACGGCGACTGATCGTCCACGTTGAGACATTCGCTAAACGCATCCGCCAAATCGGTTTCGAGCTCCTTGAACGCTCTCTCCACAGTCTCGGCACGCTTGATCAAACCTTTGAAATTCATGACCGAATATCCCTCTCGTGCAGCGCCGTTAAGGAGCGGACTTTCAACACTTGACCCTCGCCTCCCCCGAATGCGGGTTCATCTCCTGACGTGCGCTCTGGCCGACGCACGCTAGGGACAGGCTTGGCCACTGTCCTCGTGTGTTTGAATGACGTGTTCTGCCGCGCTCCATGCCCGAGGCGTTGGCACCGCTCGAAAAATGCCCACTCATTTCACCCGAAACGGATATGAACCGGCGCAAGCATGAGGATCGCCTGGTGACTGTTGTAAGGATCGGCCGAGCGCCTCGGTGCTCTGCAGCAGCTACAAGTCACACTCGGACGAGGCGCGTTACGGCCGGGAGGCCTGACCTAATAAATGATTGTGTTGAATACGTTTCGCTGATTAGCTGCTGTGCATTGACCAGGGACAAGACCGATAAATGTTGTCCCGGGAGGACCGCGATGCCGGTGCTTGAGGTTCGCCACGTCTCCAAGAATTTCGGGGCTATCCAGGCCCTGACTGACGTCAGCTTCCAGGTGGAGCGAGGCGAAGTCGTTGGTCTGATGGGGGATAACGGGGCCGGCAAGTCGACGATAGTCAAGGCTGTGGCCGGGAATTTTCCTCCGAGCGACGGCGAAATTGTAGTCGAGGGCGAGGTGTGCCACTTCCACCAGCCCGTGCAGGCCCGCGCCAAGGGGATCGAAGTTGTTTATCAGGACCTGGCGCTCGCCGATAATCTGACGGCCGCGCAGAACGTCTTTCTGGGGCGCGAGATCAAGAAAGGCTTCTGGCCGATCAGGATTCTTGACAAGCAGGCGATGATCGATCGCTCGGCAGCGCTGTTCAAGGAACTCAAATCGGAAACCCGGCCGCGCGACCTCGTCAGGAAGATGTCGGGTGGGCAGCGCCAGGCGGTCGCCATCGCGCGGACCCGGCTTTCAAATGCTAAGCTGGTGCTGATGGACGAACCAACGGCCGCCATCTCCGTGCGCCAGGTGGCGGAAGTACTCGAACTGATCCGACGCCTCAAAGCACAAGGAGTCGGCGTCATGCTGATCAGTCACCGAATGCCTGACGTGTTCGCCGTGGCAGATCGCATTATCGTCCTCAGGCGGGGCTCGAAAGTTGCCGACAAGCCAGCTGACAAAACATCGCCCGAGGAAATCACTGGACTGATAACGGGGGCCATCCGTGGCGAATAGTGTTCAGGAGTCAGTTGGCGTTCAGGGCTCAGTCGAAGAACATGGCCGGCCGGCCATGTCGGATTTCGTCCCGACCAAGGAAAAAACAGTTCTCCAACGTGTGATTTCAAGTCAGCCCTTCTGGGTGACGATCGCGCTCATCGCGCTCGTCATGTTGATGACTGCGATGGAGCCGAGCTTCGGCACCTCTGAAAACGTCGCCAATGTGACGCGCAATTTCGCACCTTTCGGCATCATGGCCCTCGGCATGACGATCGTCATCATCACCGGCGGTATCGATCTGTCGGTCGGCTCCGTCATGGGTCTCGTGGTCATCGTCGCCGGCCTGTTCCTCACCTGGCATTATCCCTGGTACGTCGCCTTCGCCATGGGCCTTTTCTCCGGTCTGGCCTGTGGCGCGGTCAACGGATTCTTTGTCGCCTATGTCGGGATGCCGTCCTTTGTGGTCACCCTCGGTATGCTGTCCGTCGCGCGCTCGCTGGCGGTCGTATTCTCGGCCAACCAGATGCTCTACCAGTTCGGGCCCGATGCTCCGATCGTGAAGGCAATCGGTCAGTGGAAATGGCCGCGGCATGGTCCGAACGACTGGGCACCGCATTGGATACCAGAACTGTCGTCACAATTCTGGACCATGGTGATCTTGGCCCTGATTGTCGGCTTCGTATTCAACTTCACAGCCTGGGCCCGGCATCTCTTCGCCATCGGCGGCAATGAGGAGGCGGCACGGCTCACCGGCGTTCCGGTCAACTGGATTAAATTCCAGGCCTATGTCTTCTCGGCTTTCACCGCCGCGCTCGCCTCGCTCCTGCTCCTCGGCTATAACGGCTCGGCCATCAATGCCATGGGCCAAGGCTACGAGCTGCGCGTTATCGCCGCGACAGTCATTGGCGGCGCCAGCCTCATGGGCGGCGCCGGCACGGCCTTCGGTGCGATCATCGGTTCGGCCTTCCTCGAGGTGATCAGGAATGCGCTGCTGATGGCCGGCATCGATTCAAACTGGCAGGGTGCCTTCGTCGGCGCCTTCATCGTTCTTGCGGTTCTTTTGGGCATGCAAACCGGCGGCAAATCGATTCTCGCCGCGTCGCTGGCAGTCTTGATGCCCAAAAAACGCCGCTAGAAACCCGCCGGCGGGAGGCTTGCGGGATCACACCCAGGAGGAGAACGTCACATGAAAAAACATCTGCTGACGGCCGCCGTGGCGCTTGGCGCAATGGTGCTCGCCGTTTCCGGCGCCCAGGCGAAATACACCTTCGCCCTGGTGCCGAAGAACATGAACAATCCTTTCTTCGACCAGGCACGCGACGGCTGCAAGAAGGCCGAAGCCGAATCCAATGGCGCCGTGGAGTGCATGTATATTGGCCCCGGCGAGCATGGCGGCGGCGACGAGCAGGTACAGATCGTACAGGATCTCGTGGCCAAGAAGGTGGACGGCATCGCCGTGTCGCCATCGAACGCCGCGGCGATGGCGGTTGCGCTGCAGGCCGCCAAGGAAGCCGGCATCCCGGTCCTCACCTGGGATTCCGACCTCCTGCCCGAAAACAAGGATCTGCGCGTCGCCTATATCGGCACGCACAATTATGAGATCGGCGAGAACCTCGCCAAGCTTGTCATGCAGATCAAGCCCAAAGGCGGCACGATCTGCATCCAGTCCGGCGGCGCCGCGGCGGCCAACCACAACGAGCGCATGCAGGGCATTCGCGATACACTTTCGGGCACCAAATCGGCGGCCTCGCCCGGGGATCGGCTGACGGGCCAGAACGGCTGGACCGAAATCGAAGGCTGTCCGCTCTACACCAACGATGATTTCCCGCTTTCGGTGCAACAGTTCGAGGATATCATGGCGAAAAACCCGAACCTCGACGCATTCGTCCCAACCGGTGGCTTCCCGCAGTTCATTCCCGACGCCAACCGCGCCGCGGTCGCACCGTACAAGGACAAGATCGCCTCGAAAGCCCTGGCCCTTGTCGTTGCCGACACGCTTCCGGTACAGATCGACCAGATGAAGGAAGGTTTCTCCCTTGGCCAGGTCGGCCAGCGGCCGTTCGAGATGGGCTACAAGACGATGATGGCGCTGAAGGACATGAAGGAGGGCAAGGCTCCGCCGGCCGACCCCACCTACACGGGCCTCGATGTCTGCACTCCGGAGACAGCCGACACCTGCGTCGCCAAATAGTGCTTTTGGGCGGGAGGAAACTCCCGCCCTTTTCATAGGGGATCTCAATGCCGGAATTGTTCTCGCTCAAGGGCCGTGTCGCATTGGTCACGGGTGCCTCGCGTGGTCTTGGTTTTGCCATGGCCAAGGCACTTGCGGAAAACGGCGCGACGGTGATCGTCAATGCGCGCGACATGGCCGCCCTTTCCGCGGCCGCCGAAAGGATCGGTGCAGAAGCCCTGCCGTTCGATGTCACCGACGCGGCGATCTCAAGGGCGTCGCTCGAAGGAATCGTCGAACGCCACGGCCGCCTCGATATTCTGGTCAACAACGCCGGCATCCAGCATCGGAAACCGCTGGTCGAATGGCAGGACGAGGATTTCAACCATGTGGTTGCCGTCAATCTGTCGGCTTGCTTCCGCATGATGCGCGACGCCGTGCGCCTGATGCTGCCAAACAAGTTCGGGCGCATAATAAACACCGGATCGGTCGCAGCGATCCTTGGCCGTCCCACCATTCACGCCTATGTGGCGGCAAAGGCGGGCCTGCACGGGCTGACACGCTCCACTGCCGCTGAGCTGGGCCGTCACGGCATCACCGTCAACGCGATCGCCCCCGGCTATTTCGCCACCGAGCTCAACACCGCACTTATGCGCGACGAGGCCTTCACCAAATGGGTCGAGGCACGAACCCCCGCGGGCCGCTGGGCCCAGCCTGAGGAGCTCGGCGGAGCCGTGGTGTTTCTCGCCTCCGACGCTGCCGCTTACGTCAACGGGCACGTGCTGGCGGTTGACGGCGGGCTATCGGTTTCCCTGTGATTTCAACCGGCGACACCGTGCCGGCAGGGCGTGCCTGCTAGCCGCCTGAAATAACGACTTGCTGCATGCGCTGCTGGCCCGGTCCCCTGCGCGGACGCCGACGCCACACGATTGGATGCCGCGCCGTGTTGCAGCCGCCGACTTTCGATTCGCAACGGGTTATTTCGACGTCCGGCGGCATCGATGCTTGATGCCGCCAATATTTCATTCCACACACCGGTTACGATGAAGGACGACATACGGGATCAGCGCCGGGTATTCGGGTGGGCCTTGCCTGCCTCCGCGGTCGTGCATTTGCTCGCCGCCGCGCTTCTTTTGTCCGCACTGCCGCTGTCGCCCCCGCAGCCGAAGAAGGAGCAGGCCATCGCAGTGGATATCGTGCCGCCGCCTAAACCGCCGGAAAAAACCAAACCTCCGTCCCCCGCTGAACCGCCCAAGCCGGAAAAGCAGCCGGAAGCCAAGGTCGAGACCCCGGCGAGCCGTGAGGTCGCCGCGCAGAGACCTGTCTTCCAATTCGGTGAGAAGGACGCCGGTCCTCGCAAGTCTCTGGACGGCAACAGTGCGGAGGATGGTTCGGAACAACCGCCAGCGCCGCAAGTTCCCAGTAACCAGGATCTTGCACAGCCACCTGCCGTGACAGCGGTCGAGGGGAAAGACCAGGCTCCGTCGCCTGGCGCATCACCGCCGCCGAAGCCCAAGCCAGCGGATGTCGCCAAAGTGCAAAGGCCCTTGAAGCTTCAGGAAGCGAAGAGATTGTTCTCGAAATCAGCAACCGGTGATCCGGTAGCGACATCCGCGATGAAAAATGTGCCGCGCGCCGTGCGGATCGGTCAGCTCTGCAACACGGAACTCGCACAGCAATTGGTGCACGCGTCGCCCCCCTATTTCCCAAACAGCCTGCTTGAGTATCGGCTGAAGGCCGGCACGGTCATGAAAGTCGCCAGTGCGCCGTTCCCTGCAAACGGGCAGTGGTACGATCTGAGCTTTCGCTGCGAGGTCGATCCGGACGCGACGAGAGTCGTGTCGTTTGCCTTTCGTGTTGGAAATCCGGTGCCGCGCAGCGAATGGAAGCGCCGCGGGTTGCCCGCCGAATAGGTGGTCGAGGCCACGGAGGCTGGCTGGCCGGCGCCATCAAATCCGGCCGGCGATGTCTTCGCGCGCTCCGGGCTGCCGAACCAACACGCGCCAAAAGTGGCTTTCGTCAGCGGCTGCCGAAGTCTAGCATACGGCTTTGGGAGGAGGCTTCGATGACTTCAAGTTTCAACGTTCACCATGCTGCCGGCTATGAGCAGCTTATGGGCCGCTGGAGCCAAAAGCTCGCGCCGCTGTTCATCGGCTTCGCGGGCCTCAAGGACGGCGAAAAGATCCTCGACGTCGGATGCGGCACCGGCAGTCTGACCTTCGCGCTCGTCAAGGCCGCTGACCTCGGTGAGGTCGCGGCGATCGACTTTTCGGCCGTTTTCGTCGAGGAGGCAATCCGGCGCAACACCGATCCGCGGATAAAAATCCGTCAGGCGGATGCCTGCGCCCTGCCCTTTGAGGATGGCGCGTTCGACCGTGCCCTGGCCCTGCTCGTGCTCCATTTCGTGCCGGAAGCCGCCAAGGCAGTCGCCGAGATGCGCCGCGTCGTGCGGCCGGGCGGCGTCGTCGCGGCGACGGTATGGGACCATCTCGGCGGCATGCCGGGGATGCGCATGATGATCGACACGGTGGCGGTGCTCAGTGAAGGCGGACGCCAGCTGCGTGCCCGCTATTGCACGCAGCCGATGATGCAGCCGGGTGAAATGAAACGGACCTTTGTCGAACAGGGTCTCCGCGACGTTACGGAAACCCAGTTGATGATCCGCATGGACTACCAAAATTTCGATGATTACTGGGCGCCGATTGCCGCCGGCGAAGGGCCGCTCGGCAAGTATGTGGCCGCGCTCGACCCGGAAGGGCGGGCGCGCACCGACGCCGCCATGCGCGACGCCTATGAGGCCGGCCGGCCCGACGGCCCGAGGTCCTTTGCCAATGTCGCCTGGGCCTGCCGCGGCGTCGTTGCCTGACCTTGGCGCTAATGCATGCCGCGCAAAAAGCGCGTCGCATGAGGCCGATCGAACGCGAAGCGCTTTAGCCGATCCCATAGACCAGCCCGACGCGGCCGTCCGAAAGCTGTTCGACCTTGCGCAGTTCGAGCCCACGACGATTTCTCGCCGTCGCAAACAGCGGCTTTCCTTCACCGGCGAGCAGCGGATAGACGATGAGCCTGAGCTCATCGACCAGCCCGGCATCGATAAGGCTCGCGGTAATTCGGGCGCCGCCCATAAGGTAGATGTCCTTGCCGGGCTGCTGTTTCAGTGCAGCGATATCCTCGAAATTCCGCACGAAGCGCGTCTTTGGCCAGGCCGCCGAAGTCATTGTGTTCGACAGCACATAATGCGGGGTCTGCGCGGCGAAGCGGGCCCATTCGAGCTCGGCCGGCTTCGGCAATTTGCCGGTCATCGGCAGCGGCTTGTCGGGCTCGTTCTGGATGGCGCTCCAGTAGCGCTCGTAGCCGGCATACATGACGCTGCCAAGCAGGCAAGCGTCGATTTGCGGCGTCAGGCCGTATTCGTCCGACCACGCGTCGACCCAATCGGCGTAACCCTCGGGTCCCTCCATCTTGCCGTCGACGGAAATCTTCATTCCAGCGATCAATTTGCGCATGACTTCCTCCATCAGGCTTGCGGGATGCAAGCACGTTTCATCGGTTCATCGTTGCTTCGTGTTGCTGGCGGCGACCTCAGGGATGGCCGCCGCGAGTTACATCAGGCCGGCAGGCGGCTGTCGTATTCTTCCCGCAGGCGGTTCCAGCCGTCCCAGAACGAGGTCGGTGTCTTGCCCGCCAGGCGGGCGGCCAGCAGGTCGAGGTGTATGTGCCAGCCGGCGGTGATGTTGAGCTGGATTGCACGTTCCGGCAGGCGGCGATGAACGACGGTGAGCAGCACATCGCTACCCTTCGCCTCCAGCAAGAAGGAGACGCCGCCGGTGTTTCCCCAGGTGATGGAAAGCTTGCGCGGCGGATCGAGTTCGGTGATCCGGCCCTCCATCCGATGCTCTTCGGGAAAGCCCGCGGGGCGCTGGCCAGGCGGGTCCGTCAGCTCGTCGTTACGCCAGACCAATTCGAACGAGTTGCCGGCCTTCATTTCCATCTGGCCCGCGGCCATCCATTGCCGGCGCAAGTCACTCTCGGTGAGATAGGCCCAGACGCGCTCGATGGGGCCGGGCAAGAGGCGCTGGATGGTGAACGTGGCGGGCTCGCTCAGCTCGCCATAGGCGTCGATGGTTCTCATCTGGTTCATTGCTCGTCTCCTTCTTTCGGGTTGGGCGATTTCCTGGACTCATCCTGGGCTTTGCGTGCGTCCTCTTCGCGAAGAAGGCGTTCGAGAACATCGAGACGACCGGTCCAGAAGCGCTCGTAGAAGCTGAGCCACTGATGGGCGCTGGCCAGCGGTCCAGGGGCTAGTCGGCACAGATGCGTGCGACCCCTCACCTCTCGACGAATAAGCCCTGCGTTCTCCAGCGCCTTGATGTGCTTGGAGGCCGCCGCGAGCGACATCGCGAAGGGTTCCGCCAGCTGGCTTACCGTTTTCTCGCCATCGGCGAGATCGCGAAGCATGTGCCGCCGGGTGGCGTCGCCAAGGGCGTGAAAAACCGCGTCCATCTGGGGTGTCTCTAATTCAACCATGTAGTTGAATATAGACGCACGCTTTGAGATAGTCAACCGTTTGGTTGAATAATTTTTGTGAAGCGCCGCGGGGCCGTTTGCGCCATCAAGCGTGTCGACGTGACGGGAGATACGGACGCGCCCCGCGACAGTAAGGGCGAGGCCCTTATTTGCCGTTGAAGAAACTGTGGATCGCGGCTTCCAGCTTTTCGATAAGCTGAGGGTTGTGGCAGCTGCCAGCCCAGATCAGGGCGTTTAGCCTCATCTCTTTGTTGATAAAGCTCACTTTCCCAGAATCCAGCAGGTATTCCGCGATCTCGTAGTGCCGCCCCTTGATAGCCTCGATGAGCGCGTTGTTTCTCCCCGTCTTGTCGGTCAGATTTACTTCCGCGCCATTCTCCACGAGCAACTTGACGACTTCGAGATGCCCGTTCTTCGCCGCCTCGATAAGAGCCGTTCGGCCGTAGTAGTCAGCTCGCGCGTTGATCTCTATTTGGGGGTGTCTCACGAGGACTGAGATACACGCGTAATGTCCCTTGGCCGACGCAAGGCTCAAGGGCGTGCTCTTCCACTTGTTTCTGGAATTCACGTCGATTTCCGGGTCTTCGATCAGGGCCTCCACCACAGCTGTGCGGTCATTGAGGGCTGAAAGGTGAAGTGCAGACCAGCCGCCGTCGTCCGACTGATTGATGTCGGCGCCAGCCGCCAATTCCGATCGAACCGCCTCCGCATCGCCTTGTTCTGCCGCGACCAGCAGGGGCGACCAGTCTCTTGCCCCTTCGGCTTCCAAGCTGTTGGTCAACGCAGTCGCCTCCTCGGATAGTCCACAGAATACCACAGAATCCGCGATAGTGGGGTCGTCCTGTATAGAGTTCCCTGGAGCCCGTGGGTCACAGAGAGCTGTCGGCCCGAAGCGGAGGATCAGCGCTTCACGTCCGTCTCCTCACATTCTCCTGATATCGACTGGCTTTGGCGGCCATTCAGACTAGATAGAGCCTGCGCCGGGCGGAGCGATGCAGAAGGACCTGAACATGCCTGAACAGATTACCCTGAATAGACCTGAACAAATCAGATTGAACGACGCCTCCGCCATTCCGCAAATCGGCCTCGGCGTGTGGCAGGTCGATCCAGCCATCACCGCCAAGGTGGTGCGCTGGGGGATCGAGGCCGGCTACAGGCTGATCGACACCGCCGAAGGCTATCAGAACGAGGAAGGTGTCGGGCAGGCGATCCGCTCGGCCGGCGTGCCGAGAAGCGAGTTGTTCATCACCTCGAAACTGCGCAACGGCGCACATCAGCGCGACGCCGCCTTGCGCGCCTTCGACGAGACGATGAGCAAGCTCGGCATCGAACAGATCGACCTGTTCCTGATCCACTGGCCGGTGCCCAGCCAGGACAGATATGTCGAGGCCTGGAAGACGCTGATCGAACTCAGGCAATCAGGCCGGATCAAGTCGATCGGCGTTTCGAACTTCAACCAGGACCACCTCGAACGGATCATCGGCGAGACCGGCGTCACGCCGACCGTCAACCAGATCGAGCTCCACCCCCGCTTCCAGCAGCGTGACAAACGTGAATTCCACGACAGGCACAACATCCGCATTGAGAGCTGGAGCCCGCTGGGCAGCGGCCGGCTGTTGAGCGATCCGACGCTTGAAAGCATCGCCAGGAAACACGGCAAGTCGGTGGCGCAGACGATCGTCAGGTGGCACCTTCAGGAAGGGCTGATCGTCATTCCAAAGTCGATCCACCAGGACCGCATCGCCGCCAATTTCGATGTCTTCGATTTCGAGTTGGAAGCGAAGGACCTCGAGCTTATCCGGGGCATGGATTCGTCCGACGGCCGCACCGGCCCGAACCCCGCCACGGCCGCATTCCTGTTCTAACGAGGCGGGCCAACCGGGACGTTGGCATTCCTTCACACCCCCCTCTGCCCTGCCGGACATCTCCTCAAGGGGGAGATTGGCAGCTTCAACGGCAGCGCCATTCTTGCAACGTTGGAGACTAGCGAAAGCCGAGATGAGGGCCAATCCCCCCCTTGTGGGGGAGATGTCCGGCAGGACAGACGGGGGCGCTGTCCGGGGCGCTGTCCCGCCAGCGATCAAAACTACCCTTCCCGCTAGCTCATATCCCGGAGCCATCCACCAGCGGCACATCTTCGCCCTCCCAGGGGCTCGGCATCGATCCCTTGCTGAGATTGGCCGACGGCAGCGGCATCCAGCACTTCAGCTCGGGTTCGGCATATTCGACGATGCGTCCTGGAGACGAGTCGGAGGCGCGCCAGCCTTCGCTGCCGAACTGATCGGCGCGGGCCCAGTAAGCCATGTCGACCTCGGCCGGACCCTGTTCGGACGGCCGAACCGTGACAAGGATTCTGCTGCCGTCCCTCGGCGCGCTCGACATGTGGCGCCACTGACCGGGCTCGTCCATTGCATTTCCTCCTGCGATCTTCGCCTCGAACGGATAGTCGCTTCGCGTTCGGAAGCGGTCAACCCGAACTTTTTTGCCTGAGCCAAAACCCCTGTCCGGTCGTCGCGGAACAAGTCATGGCACGCCGGGTTTGGGCAAGTTGTGGAAGGAAGCAAAATGAGACCAGCGCCGCGACCGATCCTTACCATTATTGCATGGCAGGCCGCGTCTTTCGTTCGCAACCCGGTCCGGTCGCAATGAGGCAGGCCGGTTCCGATCATTCCATCCCACCGAAGGAGGGCAAAGGCGGCATAGGACGAGCGCTCGGCCTCGGCCTGATAACAGGGGCGGCCGACGACGATTGTTCCGCGATAGGCACCTATGCCAGTGCCGGCGCCCGTTTCGGACCCGACCTGCTCTGGACGGCTCCGGTAACGTTGCCGATGATGTACGCGGTCGTCTACCTGTCGTCGAAGCTCGGCCAGGTGTCGGGGCGCGGATTGTTCCACGTCATCAAGGACTTCTACCCGCGGTGGCTGCTCTGGTCGGTGCTGTTGGGTGTGCTCGTCGGCAACACCATCGAGGCAGCGGCCGATCTCGGCGGAATGGCCGCGGCGATCAATATGTTCGTGCCGCTTCCCATTCCGCTGATCGTGCTGTTCGTCGCCGTCCTCATCTTCGCCCTCCAGGTCTTCGGCTCCTATACTTTGATCCGCAACATCTTTCGCTGGCTGGCGCTGGCGCTGCTCGCCTATGTCGGTGCCGCCATTCTGGCCAAGCCGGACGCCGCGGCGGTGCTGCGCGGGACGCTGCTTCCCAGGATCGAATTCAATCGCGAGTTCCTGTCGATCCTGGTCGCTATCATCGGCACGACGCTGTCCGCCTATCTCTACACGTGGCAGTCCAATGAGGAGGTCGAGGAGGAGATTGCCCAGGGGCGCACAACGCTCAGGCAAAGGAAGGGCGCCACCGCCGGCGAACTCCGTCGCTCTCGCCGGGACATCCTCATCGGCATGATGTTTTCAAATCTCATCATGTATTTCATCATCCTGTCGACGGGTGCTACGCTCTACAAGGCGGGCCACCACGATATCGACACGGCCGCGCAAGCCGCGGAGGCGCTGCGGCCGCTCGCCGGCCAGGCCGCAAGCGTCCTGTTCGCCGCAGGCGTGATCGGCGTCGGTTTCCTAGCGGTTCCTATCATGACCACCGGCGCTGCCTATGATGTGGCACAAGCCATCGGCTGGAAAAACAGCCTGCACGCCCGGGCTCGAGAGGCGCCCAAATTTTATCTCGCCATCGGATTTTTTACGGCGATCGCCGCCGGCCTCAACTTCCTCGGCTTCAATCCGATGAAGGCGCTGGTCTGGTCCGGCATCGTTCAGGGCTTCTCGACGCCGCCCTTGCTGCTGCTCATCATGCTGATGACGAACAGCCGCAGGATCATGGGGGAGCAGGTGAACAGCCGCAGCACCAACATACTCGGTTGGGCAACGACCGCCGCTATCTTCTCGGCGACGATCGGCCTGGTGGCCACCTGGTTCATGTAAATCCGGCAGGACAAGGGACGCCGCCAGTTGGACTACCCGTTCCCGCTTGCGGATTGCCCCAGCTTTGCCGGCCTTGGAAACTCCACAACATCTCCCACCGGCCGCTTGTATTGCGCTGCGACAATTGCATCGATCAGGAGATCCAGAGCCGCACGAGCCGTGCGGCTCGTCTCGTCCTCGCCGCTCAAATAGTGGCAGGCTCGTTCAAGGTGCAGGTGTGCGGCGGCAAAGTCGCTTGTCATAGGCATCTCCCTGTTGCCCGCCCGCCGGCAAGATGACCGCCTCGATTTAGCTAAAAGCAAATATCCACAGCCGGATTTGAATCAAATTGGCCTGACTCACCGTAGCCCGAGGGACAAGGTGCTGGCAGGCCTTTGCATCGCTGGTCGATGCACTGCGCCGGCGCGGTACGCCGCGTTGAATGAACCAATAACGGGCGGTGTTCCGCAAACTCAGTTCGCTCACCGCGCTGCTTTTGAAATTTTCTCGCTCTTTTAATTCTACAAACTCTCTAGACTTAAAATAGATCGCTAGAACCAAGATCTTAAAATAGAGCGCTTGAGAGGGAGCCAGGAATGTCGAAAAAGCTCGTAGTGGGGCTGTCGGGCAATTTGACCCGGCCATCGAAGACCAAGGCGTTCGTCAGCCACATTGTCGGGCAGGCCGCCGAAAGCATCGGCGCGGCCTCGGCCGTCTTCGACATCGAGGATCTCGGCGCGTCTCTGCCGCAGGCAAGGCGCCTCGGCGACCTCGACCCGGCGGCGCGCAACATCGTCGAACGGCTGCTGGGCGCCGACATCCTGGTGGCCGGCTCGCCGACTTTCAAAGGCAGCTATACCGGGCTTTTCAAGCACTTCTTCGACCTGCTCGATCCGTCATCGCTGAGGGGCAAGCCCGTCATTCTCGCCGCGACCGGCGGCGGCGAGCGCCATTCGCTGATCGTCGAGCACCAGTTGCGGCCGCTGTTCGGCTTCTTCGAGGCGCTGACCGTACCGACCGCGATCTACGCCTCCGACAAGGACTTTGCCAATGGTGTTCTGGTGTCGGAACCGATCCACGCCCGCGCCCGGCAGGCGGTCGCCGAGGCATGCCGTGTAACCGGAGTGCCCTACGGCGTCGGCCTTGCCGCCTGAACGCACCACTGACCCGAGATCCCCTTTCCGATCCGTCCAGGAGCACGCCGCGATGACCAGATCCACCAAATCCAGGCAAATCAAACTGGGCGCTTTCCTGCCCGGCGGCGGACAACATATCGCCGCCTGGCGCCACCCCGAGGCGCCGGCCGACGGCGCCACCAATTTCGAGTTCCACAAGCAGCTCGCCCTGACCGCCGAGCGCGGCCTGTTCGATGCCTATTTCCTCGCCGACAATCTGACGGTCGGGCTCGGCGCCCGCGAAGGCGGCAATGCCAAGATCGCCGGCTTCGAGCCAGTGACGCTGTTTGCAGCGCTGGCGCCGCTCACCACGCATCTCGGCTTCATCGCTACCGCCTCGACCACCTACGAGGAGCCCTACACGCTCGCCCGCAAATTCGCCTCGCTCGATCATCTGTCGAATGGCCGCGCCGGCTGGAACGTCGTCACCTCGGCCGGCGACGAAACCGCGCGCAACTTCAATCGCGAGACGCAGCCTGCCCACGCCGAGCGCTATGCCCGCGCGCATGAGCACGTCGAGACGGTCAAGGCGCTGTGGGACAGCTGGGAGGACGATGCCTTCATCCGCGACAAGAAATCGGGGCGCTTCTACGACAAGGACAAGCTCCACGACATCGACCACAAGGGCGCGCATTTCAGCGTGAAAGGGCCGCTCAACGTGCCGCGCCCGGTGCAGGGGCATCCGGTCGTGGTGCAGGCGGGGCAATCGGAAGACGGTCGCAAGCTCGCCGCCCACTCGGCGGAAGTCATCTTCACCGCCCATCAGAACCTGGCGTCGGCGCAGGAATTCTATCGCGATATCAAGGCGCGCGTGACGGCCGTCGGCCGCGATCGCGAGCAGGTGCTGATCATGCCGGGCGTGGCACCCTTCGTCGGCCGCACCGAAGAAGAAGCGCGCGCCAAGTACCAGCAGCTGAACGATCTCATCCTGCCCGAAGACGGCGTCGCCCTGCTCAACGGGCTGGCCGGCCAGACGCTCGACATCACCGGCTATCCGCTCGATGGACCGCTGCCGCCGAGCAAGGAGACCGAAGGCATGAAGAGCCGCCAAGCGCTGATCCGCCAGATTGCCGACGAGCACAACTTCACCATCCGACAGCTCTACCAATGGGTGGCAACGGCCCGCGGCCATTATACCGTCATCGGCAGCGCCACGCAGGTCGCCGATCGGCTGGAGGAATGGTTCGGCGACGAAGCCGCCGACGGCTTCAACATCCTGCCGCCCTGGCTGCCCGGCGGGCTCGACGACTTCGTCGAGCTGGTGATCCCCGAACTGCAGCGCCGAGGCCTGTTCCGCACCGCCTATGAAGGCAGGACCCTGCGCGAGAACCTCGGCCTCAGGCGGCCGGAAAACCCCTGGACCGCCGCCCGCTCGGCGGTGCTGGCCGCCGAATAATCCCGAGAAGCCCACTACCCTCGAAGCGAGAGGCAAGACGATGACCTTGCAGCACATCGAACAGGCCGCCAGCCTCGGCACGCGTGACAGCACGACGAGCCTCGGCACCGACTTCCTGCGCCTCGGTGGCCGGGCGGGCATCCGCTTCCTGTCACGCTACGGCGTCCTCATCGCTTTCCTCGCAATCTGGCAAGTGTCGAGCAGCGCCGGCTGGGTCAACGCGGCCGTGCTGCCGCCGATCGACATGATTGTCGCAGCACTTTGGAAGGGGCTGGCCGGCGGCACTCTGCTCGGCGACATCGCCATCAGCCTGCAGCGCGCCGGTCTCGCTTTCGCGGCCGCCGTGCTGGTCGCCATCCCGCTTGGCCTGTTCATGGGCCAGGTGCGCGCCGTCGAGACCGCTCTCGATCCCATCCTGCAGGTCTTCCGCCAGACCTCGGCGCTGGCGCTCTATCCGGTGTTCATCCTGCTGCTTGGGCTCGGCGAAGCCTCCAAGGTGTTCGTCATCTTCTGGGCGACGCTGTTCCCGCTGCTGCTCAACACCATCGGCGGCGTCAAGCAGGTCGATCCGAAACTGCTGGAGATGGCCCGCGTCTATGGCGCCAGGCAGCTCACCGTCTTCCGCCGCGTCGTGCTGCCCGGCGCTGTGCCCTCGATCTTCGTCGGACTGAGGCTCAGCGCCACCACGGCGCTACTGCTGTTGATCGCCTCCGAAATGATCGGCGCCAACAAGGGCATCGGCTTTCAGGTGATGAACGCGCAGTACAACTTCCAGATCCCGCTGATGTTTGCGGCAATCGTCATCCTCGCCGGTCTCGGCCTGATCGCCAACCAGGCGCTGGTCAGCCTGCAGCGCCGGCTCTGCCGCTGGAGCAATGCCGTCGACTGACCACCCGCCCTTACCAATCTCAACCAGGCCAGAACTCAAATCAGGAAAGACCCGGACCATGAAAATCACCCGCCGTTCCCTGCTTGCCGGCGCGCCCTTCGCCGCCGGCCTTCTCACCGCCGGCCTGCCGCGCTTCGCCTTTGCCGAAGCGGCACCAGTGAAGTTCCGCTCCCTCGCCAGCCGTGGCAGCATCTCTCCGCATGAGTTGGCCGGCGAGCTCGGCTATTTCAAAGGCCTCGGTATCGAGGTCGAGAATGTCGGCTATTCCGGCGGCGGCCCGGAATCATTGTTTGCGCTGGCCTCCGGCAGCGTCGATATCGGCTCGGCTGCAACCGCAGCCGTGATCAATTCGATCTCCGGCGGCAACGACTTCGTCGCCGTCTATCCGAGCAACGGCATCAACAGCAAGGTGCGCAGCGTCTTCTACGTGCTCGACGACAGCCCGATCAAATCGATCGCCGACATTGCCGGCAAGACCATCGCCGTCAACACGCTCGGCGCCCATCTCGACTACACCGTGCGCGAGGCGCTGCACAGCGTCGGCCTGTCGCCGGACGCCGCCAATCTCGTCGTCGTGCCCGGACCGCAGCTCGAGCAGACCTTGCGCTCCCGCCAGGTCGACATCGCGGCGCTGGGCTACTGGCAGGCGACGTTTGCCGGCGCCCTCGTCGACAATGGCGGTGTGCGTGGCGTGTTCAACGACACCGACGTGCTGGGCGAGCTGGCCGGCGGCTTCGTCGTGCTCAGGCGCGACTTCATCGCCGCGCATCCCGATGCCGCCCGCAATTTCGTCGAGCAATCGGCGCGCGCCTCTGACTGGTCGCTGCAGAACCCCGACGAAGCGCGCAAGGTGCTGGCAAACATCCTCGACAAGCGCGGCGAAAACGGCGAGCTGGCGCGCTACTGGACCGGCTTCGGGCTGCGCCAAGGGGCCAAGGCGACGGATCGCGACATCGACTTCTGGGTCAGCGTGCTCGAGCGCGACGGCCGCCTGCCAAAGGGTAAGCTGAAGGCAGCGGACATCCTCTACCGGCCCGGCGAAACCAAGACCAACTGACAAAGCCAACCGGCAAGACAATCAGGTGGGAGGCTAGCGCGATGAGCGGCACAAGCGGCGGTGAGGTCAGCATACGCGGCCTGTCCAAATCCTTCAGCATCGGCGGGCGCTCGCTTGCCGTGCTGAGGACCCTCAACCTCGACATCCGCTCGGGCGAATGCCTTGTCATCGTCGGCGCCAGCGGATCGGGCAAGACCACGCTGCTGCGCATACTTGCGGGGCTGGAGGCTGCCGACAGCGGCGGCGTCGCCATCGACGGCAAGCCAGTGCACGGCGTCGGTGCCGAGCGTGCGGTGATTTTCCAGGAACCGCGCCTGCTGCCCTGGCTGACGGTGCTCGGCAATGTCGCCTTCGGCCTCGAAGTGCGCGGCGTGCCCAAGGCCGAGGCCGAGGAACGGGCGCGCTTCTATATCGCGCTCGTCGGCCTCGCCGAATTCAGCGATGCGTTTCCAAGGCAGCTGTCGGGCGGCATGGCGCAGCGCGTCGGCATTGCCCGCGCGCTGACCGTGCAGCCGGAAATCCTGCTGCTTGACGAGCCGCTGGGCGCGCTCGACGCCATGACCAAGATCGGCATGCAGGAGGAACTGGCGCGCATCTGGAGCGAGGAGAACGTCACCATGGTGATGGTGACACACGACCTCGAGGAAGCGATCTACCTTGCCGACCGGGTGCTGATCCTGCCCAAGGAGAAAGGCGGCGCGGCGCGGCTGATCGACATCGACCTGCCCCGCCCGCGCGAGCGCAGCGAAAGCCGTTTCGTACGCTACCGCGAGGAACTGCTGCGCGAATTCGGCCTGCACTGAAAGCCGCCTAAGAGGCCTTGGTTCCTCGCTCCGCGAAGCGGGGAGAGGTGTCTCGGCGAAGCCGAGACGGAGAGGCTCTTTGAGTGCCCCTGCCCCGCGCTTTCCTGGAACCGGATTCCCCGCCCCCGCATTTCCTTAACCGGGAGGCGAAGGAGCGCGGCATGAAAGCTTTGTTCGCAATCTTTGGCGGCTTCGTGCTGACGCTTGCCGTATTCGCCAGCGGCCTCGCCTTCGCCACCTGGCTTCTAATAGCCAAGCCGGTACGGCCGGCCGCCCCGGTCTCCAGCGTCGCCGAACTGTGGGCCAAGGACCCGCGACCGGTGAACCCGGCCGCGCAGCGCCTCGAGCGCCTCCCGGCCCGCCCGGTCCCCGTTCGCACCTCGGAAGTTGATCGCACCGCGAAACCCGCCGACACCGCAGCAGCTTCGACACCCGACACCACCGGCTCCATCAAGCCGGTGGTGAAAGAGCAGCAGACGCTACCCGCCGCCCATGTCGAATGGTGCGCCAGCCGCTACCGCTCCTACCGGCCGGACGACAACCGCTACACGTCCTACAGCGGACAACAGCGCCCCTGCATCTCGCCCTATCTCGACACCGGCGCCGCCGATGACGGCAGCTATTTCGAGGCGAGCGATAGGTCGTCAGTGGAGGGCTACCCGCCATCGGACGAAACCGGCGCCGCCGAGCTCTCATCCGATCACGTCCAATACTGCTTCAGCCGCTACCGGTCATATCGACCGGAGGACAACAGCTATCAGCCATATTCCGGGGGGCCGCGCAGGCAGTGCGAGTAGGCAGGCCGGGGGGTGGCTGGCGGCCGCAGTGCATGGCGCCTTGTGCGACCCCACCCAACGATCACGCAGATTTCTTGGATCGTTCGGGTTGGCGCGGCGTTCATCCGATACCCAAAGGAGAAATCAACATGGGCGACGACCGGGAAGACAAGATTCGTGAGCGCGCATACCAGATCTGGGAACGCGAAGGCGGGATCCATGGCGATCCCGAGCGGCACTGGCACCAGGCCGAGGCCGAGATCGACAGGGAGGCAGCCCTGCCACTGACGGCAGGCGATGCCCTGCCGGAAACCCGCGAGGTCGCGAGCTCCGACGTTTTGACGGTGGAGGCCCTGGCGGTGCGCACCGGCATATCGGGCGAACAGGCGCAGGAGCTGATCGACAGGCCGGGAAACGACAGGGCGGCTATCGAACAAGCCGCGCGCAACCTTAAGGGGAAGCAGCGGCTCGGGGAGTGACAGATGATCAGAAAACTCAAAGACGGAAAATACCGCCTCTATTCGCGCAAGAAGGACGAAAAGACCGGCAAGCGCCGCAATCTCGGCACCTTCGATACCCGCGAGGCCGCCGAAAAGCACGAACGCGAGGTGCAGTATTTCAAGAGGCATTGAGGGGAGTGCTGTCGCTTCCCAGGCAGCCGCGCCGGAGGGCGGCCTCCTGGCGGCTGTCCAGCGTCACGATGTGGTCCTTGGCGGTGCCTCCAGCGTTCCTGTTGAAATTGAACAAAACGGGAACAAAAATGTCAAGAGCGAATTGACTCTGCGAGGAATGCCTTCCTATTTGTCAGTAGGCGGGGCGGTTGCTCACAAATCGAGGAGAGCCGCAATGGGCAGACGAAAAAGCCGGTTTGACAGGCTGTCGGCGAGGGATGCGGAGGCGATCATCAGGGACGCTTTGAGCCTGCGCAAGACGGTGCTGTCGTCGCAGCTGCATCTGAAGGCGCATGGCGAGCTGTTCTGGCAGCTTTGCGGGCTTCTCGAGAAATTGCACGGGGTGCTGGCCAGCGTCGCGGAGAAGGAGCCTGATTACCGGATGGCGGAGCTTGGCCTGCTTCCGCTGCCCGAGGATTACTCGACCCGGAAATGAGCCATGGCCGGGCCGATGGACAGCGTTGGGCGTGCCGCCAAGGCCAACATGCTGCTCATCGTGGAGTGCGGCCATTGCTACCATGTCGGACGGTTCAGGGCGAATGACGTGGCCCAGGTGGTGGGCTGGAACAAGCCGCTGGAAGCGATCAGGTTCAGGTGCAAGCGATGCAGCCGCAAGGACACGACGGTGAAGACGCAGTTCATCGACCAGGATCATCCGCCAAAGGGCTACATCTGGGTGCTGCAGAAGTTCAAGCGCTAAAATAATGAGCCTTGCACCGGCGCCTGTTGCGGAAACTTGATCTGCGTCGCCGGCTTGTCGACGATCACCAGCGCATCATCGGGCGCCGTGCGCTGCAGATGCCTTGCCTTGGACCATGGCGCCGTCAGCCAGGTCTCGGTTTCTTCCGGCGTGGCCAGGATCACCGGCATTGCCTTTTCGTGGATCGGCGCGACCAGCGCGTTGGGCTGGGTCGTCATGAAGCCATAGACCTGGTGATCGGCAGGGCGGTCCTTGACCTTGCGAAGGCCATGCCAGCGCGTCCACAGGCCGGCAAAGAAGAATAGCGGGCGGTCCTCGCCGAGTGCAAACCAGTAGTTGCGCTGAATGCCGGTCTCGGGGTCCTTGTCGCCGGGCGTCGGGCTGGGCTCGGCGAAGCTGGTGACGGGCACCACGCAGCGGTTCTCGATGCCGAGATATTGCTGCCAGTGGCCGTATTGCGGATTGCGGATATTAGTGGTGCCGTAGTCGGCCTTGCCCTTGACCCGCTCCAGTGGCGTCGGCATGCCCCACAGCAGATTGGCCAATTCGCGTTCGCCGTCCGGCGCGTTGCGCACCACCGGGCCGGGCTGGTTGGGATAGATGTCGATGGAGGGTTCGAGATTGCCGAGGATGTCGCGCAAGGCGCGGGTCCACTGGCGGATAGCCTCCTGGCTGGTCGTGATGTTGTAGAGATTGCACATTTTCAGGCCGTTCCCGGATGCTCAGGCATCTTGTTGGAAACGGCCTGGAATTTCCAGCGCTGTCCGTTGGGTTGCTGACACGGCAGGCCGTGTCAGCAATGGCTTTGTGAGACCTACCGCGCCGATTGTCTCATAGCTTGTGCGGCTACCGCCGCGAGAAAAGCCCTCGCCGCGGCATCGCAGGCCGCTCGAGACGGGCCTTTGGCGAAAAGAAGAAGCTCGGCGGCTCGAATGTTGAGCCCGTGCTTCCTTGCGAATGTGGCTAGATCGTAAGGCTTGTTGTCGTAAGGTTCGTCGTAGTCGATCGTCAGATCGTAGTTTTCTTTCATTTTCTTCCTCCCGTTAGCGATCTCCCCCCTCCTGTCGCTAACGCAAAATTAACGTCGATGGCGGCGGGCGAGTCCACCAATCAGAGATTGTGTAAAAAACGTACGAGCTCGCATGCTCGCCCTCGCAACGGGCCTGCGAGCAATCGCCGCCGACCGGACCGGTCGAAAGAGCCGATTATGATGGCAATGTTGGAAAGGCTGCCACGGCCTGGTGCTACGAGGTGTCCGCGACGCCTAGCGTGCCTAAATGGCCGGCATTTTCATCTTCCAGGCCCCGGTCCGCAGCCGGCCTCTTTGGGTCCGGCTAAAGGATAAATCCGGCTAATAACACCGTAAGGAGCAGCGACAGCGGAACGGCCGCAAGACACCAGATCTCCAACGTGTTGTTTTGCAGCGGGTCCATCATCAGCCTCACTTTTTGGTTTGTCATTGTGACACTAACGGTTGGTCGGAGGTAGCGGTTCCAAGCGACGCCGTTCATAGAGCGCTGCGTGTGCTGCATATTAGCAACAGCTTGACGACCGCTGAGCCCGTACCGCTTGGACAACTTCACTGGCGCCGGTGGATGCGTATTCCGCAGGAATGCAAGCGCCCCTCGGCATCAGTCGTGCGGGGATCGATCGCCGCCCATCATCAGCGCCGAGCCGGTCATGCCCCGGAACCCAATGGCTGCATCTATCTCCGGCCGAAGTTTCGCTACCACCGAGCCGATCCGATGTTCACTCCAGCCAGCGATGCGCGTTTACAGGGACCTAAGTCTGACCTGCCTGCGCAATGGTCTTGTGTACGGCCGGCGTCGGGAACAACTGCGCCCGTCTTCAGTTGATGGCGTCACCTCCTCGAGGAGACATCGGCGCAGAATCAGTCCCTTCATGCGCTGATTAGGGTCCGCCGCCATTGCTGGATTTGGCAGGCGGACCCTTGGTTCTGTACGCTCCAGATGAAAAGCGGGTAAGCTCGGGATCACTCATCATCCCAGAAATCCCGTAGAGACGTATGGCGGAGGTCTTCCTTGCCCCTGAGATGCTTGACCTGGCTTGACATCCGAGACGACCTCCCAGCGCGCGCACGCAGCGGGGTCGCCCTCAGCCTTCCAGCGCCTCGTGCTGGTAAAGCTCGTCCATGCTGAGCGTCGCAAGCGCGGCGAACGGCGCCTGCTTTTTCACGCGGCCGTGGCTCAGGATCACGACGTCGTCGCAGAACGAAATGGTGCTGCGATGATGGCTGATGACGATGGTGGTGCGGCGGCCGGCGCGCGACTTCAGCGTCTCGACGATTGCCGCCTCCGACAGGCCGTCCACCGCATTGGTGGCTTCGTCCAGGATGAGGATATCGGGATCGCGCACCAGCGCTCTGGCCAGCGCGATCCGCTGTCGCTGTCCCGCTGAAAGATTGACGCCGCGGTAGCCGACGACCGTCCGGTAGCCTTGCGGCAGTTGCTCGATGAAGTCATGGGCTTCGGCCAGCCTTGCGGCGCGCTCGGCGTCGTCGGCCGAGGCCGCGTCCTGGCCGTAGATGATGTTGTCGAAAATCGTGCCGTCGACCAGCTCCAGCTCCTGGCTGGCGAGCGCGATGTGCTTTCGCCATTGGCTGGGGTCGATGCGGTCCAGAGGCGATCCATCAACGAGGATCCTGCCGCTATCCGGTTCGACGAAGCGGCACAAAAGATTGACGATCGTAGTCTTGCCGGCGCCCGAGCGGCCGATCAGCGCGGTCGAGCGGCCGCTGCGGATGTCGAAGCTCGCCGCATGCAGCACCACCGCGCGCTGTTCCGAACCAGAATAGGTAAAGGTGACGTCCTCGAATTTGATGCCTTGGCTGAGCCCAGGGAACGCTGCGCTGCCTTGCGGCGGCGCGGGCTTGCCGGATGGGTCCAGCATCCACGTCACCTCTTCAAGCGATCCGCTCAGGCCCTGCAGCTGGCTCCAGGCCATTTGCAGCGACCGCATATAGGGCTGCAGCCTGTAGAGCAGGATGACGAAGGCGACGATCAGCGGGAAGGAAACATTGGCGAACCAGGCGCCGATCACCACCGCCAGGAACAGCATGGCGTGCAGAACCTCGGTCAGCGGCGGCAAAGCTCCCTGACGCGTCAAAAGCACGAACGCCGCCCGGCGCACCGCATCCGATGCCTGGTCGAATGCCGCCTTCTCGCGTTGCTCCTGGCCGAAGATGCGGATCAGCCGCCCGGCATGCACCAGATGCAGCATCTGCGATGCGAGCTGGCTGTTGCGGGAGGCGACGCTGCGGCTCGGCGCCTTCAGATTGGCCGACAGCACGGCGTGCGCGACCTGGACCAGCGCCAGGCCCAGCGTCACCAGCAGCGTCATCTGCCACGACAGGAGCAGCAGGAAGGTCAGGAGGATGATTGCGGCCGATGCGTTGACGATTGCCCCCAGCGTGATCTGGATGGCATCCGAGGCCCGCCAGGATTCGTTGGAGATGATGTTGAGCAGCCGTCCCGGGCTTTGCTGCAGGAAGAACGGATAGCCTACCCTAAGCAGCTGCTCCGACAGCGCGCTGCGGATCGAATGACTGGCCTTGCCATAGATGAAGGTGGTCAGCAGCGTATTGGCGTAGGCGAACAGGTTCTTCAGCACGATCGAGCCGAGGATGGCGACCGATATGACGATCAGCCGGTCGCGCTCGCTCAGGCTCGATCCGACATGCTGGAAGACGGCGGAGAAGCCGGCCATGCCGGTCTGCCCTTGCCCCATGATTAGTTTCAGCAACGGAATGATCAGGCCGATGCCGAAGCCTTCAAGCGCGGCGCTGAGCAGCCCGAGCACCACCACGGCAGGAAGCAGGCGCAACTGCTTTCTTCCGAGCGCGCGGCGCAGCATCGGCAGGCTGGGCGGCATCAATCGCATGGTGGCGGATCACCTCGCCTCGGCATTTGCCTGTTGCTCCTGTCGCATCTGCGCCGGCTGCGGCGATTTCGCCAGCAAAAGCACCGCGAATTTGGCTGCGCCGAGCAAATTCATGCCGACGATCGGCCAGTGCGACAGCTTGAGTTCACGGTCGAACAGAGGGCCTTTCACCAGTTCGCGCAAGGCCGCCCTCATCGACCAGTAGCAATGCCGAAGCAGCCACGGCGCGTGGCGGATATGTTTCAGGCAAAGCCCGCCATTGCCCATGCTGTAGTCGCGGTGCAGCTTTTCGATGGCCTTGCGGTCGCGCCGGCCGTGATGGTGATAGATAGTCATGTCGGGCACATATTCGACCGGAATCCCAAGCAGCACCGCCCGCACCAGATAGTCCGTATCCTCGGCGGAGCGCAGCGGGCCGCCGGCGCCGAACCGTTCGTCGAAACGGCCGATGCGGGCGGCAACATCGCGGTGCATCGTCATGTTGCAGCCAAGCACGAAGCCGCCGGGATGGACATCCGGCGTAAGCCGCGCGCGCACCGGCGACCGCTTGATGGTGAACGGCAGGTCGCGAGGATCGCCGATCTCGACGCGGCCACCGCGGATGACCCGTTCGCCGGCCGCATAGTGCCGCTGCAGATCGCGCAGATAATCCTTGTGGACAGCGCAATCATCGTCGACGAAGACCAGCACGCGTCCCCGCGCCCGCTCCAGCCCCGCGTTGCGCGCGGCCGCCAATCCGGGTCGCGGCTCGCAAATGGCCGTGAACGGGATGTCCGACAGTTCGGCGATGCTGGCCAGCCGTTTGGCTGTGCAGTCGGTCGAACCGTTGTCGACAACCACCAGTTCGGCAGAGAAGGCAGCGTAGGCGCGGCACGCGGCCTGGATCGACTTTATGCAAGGCTCGAGCACGTTGACGCGGTCGCGTGTGCAGACAATGAAGCTGACCTCCGGTGCCGGCCCGTGCTGCGGCCGGGGCGACATGGCCGCCGGCACCGTCGAGCGGCCGCGCTGCTGGAGCTGATGCGATTTGACGAACATGCGTTGCTAGCTCAACTCAAGGAAAGGCAAAACCGCCGCGGCCGGCACGGATTGCAGATACCGCGACAAGGCATCCACCTGCCTGGTGACCGACATCGAGGCGAGACTGAAGCGCGGCGCGAAGGCACCGGTGCGAAACACGTACTGCTCGCGCCGCCGGATGAGTTTCCATTTCGCCGTCCGCGTCAGGAATTCGTGCATCAGCAGCGGCTGTCTTTCCCCCGATATCAGCTGATAGAGGAAATAGAACAGGTTCAGCGTGCCAGCCTGGTAGCTCGGCCTCGTCTCGGCCGGCAGCGCGGCAATCCTTTCTTCAAGCGAAAGGATCCATTCGGCGGCACGGCGAACCGTGTCCATCGACAGGACTTCACCGATGCCGCGGAGGTCCTGCGTCTCTTGTACGAGCCCTTCGCGCTCAAGGTTCTCGGCGACGATCTTCAAATGCGTCCTGCGCATTTCGCGCTTGTGCCTGTTGGTCACGCTGTCGTCATGGATACGATAGGCGATCAGGCTTTCGGGGCTCATGGCCGCCGGGTAGCGGTCGGTCAGCCGCCTGAACAGGTCGAAATCCTCGGCATGCTTGTAGCTGGTATCGTAATATAGAACATCTTCTTCTATGACATTCCTGTTGTATACCACGGTGGAATGCATGAAGATCGTGAAGAACATCGACAATATACGCAGCGGATTGTCCTGGAATATCGGATCGGGCGAACCCCTGACGACGCGGTTGCCGAGCAAGGTATCGAAACCCGCGCCGCATAGAGCGAGGTCAGGCTGCTGGTTGAACAGCGCGACCTGCCGCGACAGGCGCTGGGGATAGGCGATGTCGTCGGCGTCCATCCTGGCGACCAGATCGCCGCGCGCCACGGCCAGGCCTTCGTTCAAAGTTGCGATCAGGCCGCGGTTTTCGCGTGAGATGATCGAGATGCGGCTGTCGGCCTGGCGGTATTTCTGCAGGATCTGCAGCGAGTTGTCGGTCGAGCCGTCATCGATGGCGATGACCTCCAGACGCTCGTAATCCTGCCGCAGGATGCTGCCCAGCGCAGCGGCGAGATAAGGTCCGGCATTGTAGATCGGCAGCACGACGGACACCAAGGGAGCAGCCATGATCAGCTCCGATCGGTTCGCTGCAGCTTGCGGGGGAAGCGTGATGCGCCATCGAGCGGCCTGCCCGGATATGCTCCCGCCGCGAGCCATCCGGCATTGCCCACGTCGATGCCTGCCGGGATGGCGCCGCGGCCCTTTCGAGCAACATAGGGGAAGTGGCGTTTGAGGCTGTTGAGCGGCTTCTCGAAAAGCAGCCACGAGACCGAGGCCAGCATGAGCGTCGCAGTTCCCGCGACCAGGAACCGTCCCGGCCCTTGTTCCGAGACGTTGAGCGGGATCCACGGCTGCGATTTGACGACCAGCGCCAGCACTATCGGATGGTAGAGATAGACGCCGTAGCTGATGCGGCCAAGGCCAAGCAGCGGCGGCAGTTCGAGAAGTTTTCCGATATAGCCGCCAACCCCTGTCGAACAGCTTGCAACGATGACCACCAGCGGTACGAGAGGCAGTATCTGCAACAGCAGCCAGAGGCCCCATTCCTGCACCGGATTTGCCGGCGCCGGCGCAAACCACTGCAGAACGAAAAACGCCACAGCGAGCCCCGGCCAGCCATTTCGAAGCCATTGCGGCAAGCCGGCTGTTCTTGACCGGTAGGCGGCAAGCAGCGCGCCTGACGCCAATGCGTCCATCGACGCCGGCGGCAGCAGGTCGCGTGCCAAACCCGGCGTTCCAGCGATCGGCCAATAAAACCGATAGGCCAGCGACAGCACGATAACGCCGATGCAGATCGATTCCAGGCGCCGGCGCGGCGCCAGCAGGACGATCAGCGGCCAGACGATATAGAACTGCTCCTCGATGCTCAGGCTCCAGAAATGGCAGAGCAGCCAGGGCGTCCATTCATTCTGCGCCGCGTACCAGAAATTCGACAGATAGAACGCATGCCAGACCAGTGATCCTCTAGACTGCTCCAGGTCCACCAGCCAGACGAAACCCAGCACGGCGAAATAGGGCGGGAATATCCGCAGCGCCCGCCTGATATAGAAGGATCTCAGCGCCGGTCCGGTTTCGAATTCGGCGGTCGAGCGGGCTTCGAGCAGCAGGCGGGTGATCAGAAAGCCGCTCAGCACGAAGAACAGACGCACGCCGATATGGCCCCAGAACGAGGACCCTCCAGCCGCGAAGAAATGGGAGTACAGCACCATCGTCACGGCGATGGCCCTCAGCGCGTCCAATTGGGTGTCGCGCGCATTTCCCATTAGCGGCGTACGCCGGCGGGACGGCGAAACTGCCAATCGGTCAACATGGCGGCGTCGTTCACGGCGCATTTCCAATCGGAAGCGCCCCCCTTGCGCAGAATAGGGCCATCATTGTGCAACGCAACACAAAAAGTTGACACATTTGAAACAGGAACGTGAGGCGCGGCTAATAAAAGCCAAAAAACCGCAGGAAACAGCCTGAATTATCCATTCTTGACGATTTTCTCGCACTCCCTTGGCCCGCCGATATCGGCGGCAGGGTGCTGCGATGCAGCATGTTCGCCGCCATCACGGGCGCGCAAGATCTGGATCTGGACACAGATGCCCCCCACAGGACCGGCCGGCAACCGACGCTCGGCGACCTTTTTGCTGCGCTGGCGCGGCTGCTGTTAACGCGACAACAGTGGGAGCAAGCGCAAGCTTCCCGCCTCCGAGTTACGCCTCCTTGCTGGCATTCGCGAGCACCACTGCGCGACGCTCCGGGAGCCCCAATCCGACGAGCGCGCCGGCGAGCGAGAGCAGAGCGGAGACGTCGATTGCCGAGGTGAAGCCATCGCTGAACGCGTCGGTGGACGAGAAGCTTCCAGTGCCGGCGAACACCGCACCGGCGATCGCGATCCCGGATACGCCGCCGAGGAAGCGGAATGTGTTGAACGTGCCGGCAGCCTTGCCGACCTCCGGCCGGGCGACCGCATTGAGAACCGCGTTCTGCGCGGCAGGCATTGCCATCGACACGCCGGCACCGGTAATGATCAGTGGGGCGACTAGCTGGACGTAGGGCAGATCAGGTGCGGCGATCTGCGCCAGCCAGGCCATTCCAGCCGCTTGCAGGATCAGTCCGGCCACGACAAGCCAGCGCTCGCCGACGCGGTTGATCAGGCTGCCGGAGATCGGTGCGACCACGAAAAGCGTCGCGGTCCAAGGCAGCAATCCCATGCCGGCGCCGAGCGGCTCACGGCTCTGGGCAAACTGCAGAAACTGCGGCAACAGGAACACGAGGCCATACATGGCGGCGCAAAGCAGGAAGTTCGCCCCTACGCCCGAGGAGAATACGCGCGCCCGAAAGAACCGCAAAGGCAGCATGGGCTCACGGGTACGCAGCTGCCAAAGGACGAACGCGATGGCGAAAAGCAGCCCGGCCGTCAGCGCCGTCAGCACTTCAGAGCTGCTCCAGCCCACAATGTTGCCGCGCATCAGACCCCAGACCACTCCAAATGCCGCCGCGGTTACCAGGACGACGCCGAGGACATCGATTGCCGTGCCCGGCCCGTGACTCTCCGGAATCCGACGCAGCACCAGCGGAATGAGAACGATACCGACCGGGACATTGAGCCAGAAGATCCAGTGCCAGGAGAGCCCTTCGGAAATCGCACCGCCCGCCATCGGGCCGATGATCAGGGCCAGGCCGGTGATGCTGCTGAAGATACCCAGCGCCTTGCCTCGCTCCTCCGGGGGAAAAGCGACGCTCAGCAGCGCCATGGCCAGCGGCATGACCATTGCGGCACCTGCGCCCTGGATCGCACGGGCCGCAATCAGCAATCCGGCATTGCCGGCGAGCGCGCAGGCAACCGACGCTGCGACGAACAACGCCAATCCGGCAACGAGCGTACGGCGGCGGCCGAACCGGTCACCGAGCGCAGCCCCGGTCATGAGCAGGACGGCAAAACTCAAATTATAGGCGTTCATCGTCCATTGCAGCGTCTCCAGCGAGGCATCGAGCTCGACCCGCATCGTGCTCAATGCCGTCGCCACAACCATCGCATCGAGAACGACCATCAAGGAGCCTATCGACGTGAGGGCGAGAACCCAGACCTTCGTTGATCCCGCACTTTGCTTGCTCATGACTATGGCGCCTCCGGCTTGAACAAAGGGCCCGCCAGGTTACGGGCCCGTGATCCAGAGACGCGTAGGAACCATCAAAGGATTCCAGCTAGAGAAAGTTTTTTCGACCGAATCCTTTTGCCATCGTCGAGCGTCTATAAGACGCTGCGCCTGATGACGGGCGCCCTGCCTGGGAGATACGCATGAAATTGATCCTTGTGCGATGACCGGATCCGCAACCGGCACCCCAGAAGGACGGGAGCCATTTGACCGGCTGCTCGGCGAATTGCGGCCGAAACTGCACCGCTATTGTGCCCGCATGACCGGTTCGGTGATCGATGCCGAGGATGTCGTCCAGGAAGCTACGGTCAAGGCGCTCGAGGCGTTCCCCGGGACCGGGCCGATAGCCAATGTCGAGGGCTGGCTGTTTCGCATCGCGCACAATGCCGCGCTCGACCACCTACGCCGTCGTGCCAGGTTGGATGCCGCGCATGTCGTTGAGGATATCGATATGATCCCTGACCCCGGTATGTCGGCCGAGGGTCGACACACTGCAGCCGCAAGCCTGCAGACTTTCATGCGCCTGCCCGCGGCGCAGCGTAGCAGCGTCATCCTCATGGATGTGCTCGGCTATACGATCGAAGAGATCGGCAACATTATCGACAGCAGCGTTCCGGCGGTGAAAGCCGCACTGCATCGCGGCCGTTTGCGCCTGCGCGAAGTCTCCGGCGAGCCTGACGATCGGCCTGTGCCGGTGTTGGCCGAGCCCGAGCGGGCGCGTCTGGCAGCCTACGTGGAGCGGTTCAACGCCCGCGACTTCGATGCGATCCGCGACATGCTGGCCGAGGACGTCCGGCTTGACCTCGTCAACCGGCTCCGGGCGAGCGGCCGCACGAAAGTGGGCCGGTACTTCCATAATTACGCGGGTATCCACGATTGGCGGCTGCTTCCAGGCCTGGTGGATCGGCAGCCAGCCATTCTTGTGATCGATCCGGACGACTCGGCCGGAGGGCTAAAATACTTTATCCTGCTGGAATGGGCCGGCGACAGATTGGCGAGAATTCGCGATTTCCGCTATGCGCGCTACACGCTTGACGGCGCCGAGGTGGTGCCTCTGCGGGCATAGCAATTCGCGTTTCATAATGCCGAACAAACACTGCCAGCTATTTTTGGATCGCGGCCGCTTGCCATCCAAGCGGCCGCCCTTTTCCGCCGATCCTGCTTTAAGCCGGTTGCAACTCCCTGCGCGGCAGCGGCGGGAAGGCGATCGCAATCGCCATCGCGCCAAGCCCGACAAGGGCCGAGCCGATGAACAGCCAGGAATAGCTGGCATAGGCATCGAACACCATGCCGCCGGCGAGCGGGCCGAAAGCCATGCCGAGGCTGGACAGCATGGTTACTGCACCGAACACCGTACCGAGGATGCGCTGGCCGAAATATTCCCGCGCCAGCACCGCATAGAGCGGCATGACGCCGCCATAGGTGGCGCCGAAGATGACGGCGAGCGTGTAGAATTGACCAAGCTCGCTGACCGCAAGATAGGCTGCGATGACCACGGCCTGTATGGCCAGCCCGGTGATCAGCACCGGCTTGACGCCCAGCCGATCGGCAAGCACGCCGTAAAGCAGCCGGCCACCCAGCCCTGCCAGGCCCTCGATGCTGTAGATGCTGACCGCCGCCATCGGCGCTATGCCGCACAGCATCGCATAGCTCACCATGTGGAAGATCGGCCCGGAATGCGCCGCGCAGCAGGCAAAGAAGGTCAGTCCCAACACGATGAATTGCGGCGAGCGCAGCGCCTGCGGAACCGTCATGCCGGCACCCTCGGCGGCAACGCTTGGGGTAGCGCTGTCGGCAGCGGGTTGGGGCGGCTGGCGCACCAGAAGCGCGGCCGGCAGTAGCAGCACCCACGCGGTTATGCCGATGTCGAACATCGCGGTGCGCCAGTCGTAGGCCGAAATCAGCCAGCGGGCGAACGGCGAGATGGTCATTGGCGCCACGCCCATGCCGGCCGAGACCAGCGAGACGGCAAGGCTGCGGTTCGTATCGAACCAGGCGGAGGTCAGCGCGATCATCGGCGCGAAGAAGGCACTTGCCGCGAGGCCGACGAGCACGCCGTAGGCCAACTGGAAAACGAGCAGCGAACCGGTGCGGCTGGCGAGGACCAGCGCCAGGCCGAGCAGCACGGCGCCGGTCATGACGACGATGCGGGCGCCGAAGCGGTCGTAAATGGCGCCCCAGGCGAAGCCGCCGAGACCCATTACCAGGAAGTTCAGCGTCATCGCGCTCGATATGCCGGCGCGCGACCATTGTGTGTCGAGCGCCATCGGTTCGAGGAAGATCGCCAGCGAGAACATCGCCCCGAGGGCGACACAGGTCATCAGCGCGCCAGCCGCGACGATAACCCAACGATAGGGAAGGCTCATTTCACTTTTCTCCCATGCCGGAAGCGTTGATACGGCACGACCTTTTTCGAGCTCCGCCGAGCCGCTTGCGTACGAAGGACGTTGGACATGTCTTGAATCCGACAATCCGGTTGCATTTTTTATCCAGTCGGCGTGATGGCGCCATTCCACGGCTTTCTGGATTGACCGCGCACCATTCGAAGCTAGATTTCCAACCGGCGATCAGGAGCTGTCAAGCATGGCAAATCAGGAACTTCATCGCGGCCGTCTCATCGACCACCTCCAGTTGGTGGTCAGGGATCTCAAGGCCAGCCGTCGTTTCTACGAGGCGGTTCTCAACGTGCTCGGCATACCGATCGGAGGCGCCGGCAATGATTATTTCTGGGCCGACGAGCTGTTCATTTCCAGCCCCGACAGCCCGGCGGCCCTGGGAAAGCTGACCGGGCGCCACCACCTGGCCTTCCAGGCAAAGGACCGCGCCATGGTCGACGCATTCTACAGGGCCGGCCTCGACGGCGGCGGCACCGACAATGGCGCGCCCGGCGAACGATCCTACCATCCCGGCTATTACGCCGCCTTCCTGCTCGACCCCGACGGCAACAACATCGAGGCCGTCCACCACGGCGCGGCCAACCGCAGCGCCGATTCAGTGAAGATCACGTTCTAGCTTCGGGTAAGGGTGATTCGCTTGCGCAAACGGCCGGCACGGTTGGTCTCCGGCAAAAGCTGGGTGTTTGCGTCATAGACCATGCGTCTGCCCTATCGCGTCAGCGCAGCCATTTGGCCTGCAAGGAAATCGACGAACAGCCGCGCCCGGACCGGCAGCTGTCGCCCGTACGCATGGACGATGTGCACCGGCATGGTTGGCATCGCCACCTCGGGCAGGATGCGGACCAGGCGACCCGTGTCGAGATCGTTCTGCACGGCAAACCGCATCAGATGCGCGATGCCGGCGCCGGCAAGTGCTGCATTGCGGATGGCGCCGCCGTCATCGGTATCGAGCCGCCCATCCGGCACGATCATCGTACCGTCGGCAAACGTGACCGGATAAGGCCGGCCAGCCATCTGGTGGCGGACGAATTCATGATCCCGTAAATCCTCGACCGATGCCGGACGGCCGCGCCGCTCGACATAGGCCGGTGAGGCCACCAGCACGATCGGCAGATTGGCGATCTTGCGGGCAACCAGCCCCGTGTCCGACAGCGCCCCCATGCGCACGGCAACATCATAGCCTTCGCGGATCAGATCGGCGTGACGGTCGGTGACGCTGAGCTCGACCTTCACTTCGCCATGCTGCGCAAGGAACGCTTGCGCCCATGCCGCGATCAGGCCGCGACCGATTTCGACCGGCGCTGTAACGCGCAGCAGGCCGCGCGCCGTATCGGCCATCTGGACGATGTCTTCGGCATCGTCCAGCGCCCTTAGCAGTGGCGCCACGCGCTCGTAGTAGGCGAGGCCTTCGCTGGTGAGCCCGAGCCGACGCGTCGAGCGCTGGATCAGCCTGACGCCGAGCCGGCGCTCGAGCCGCGCCACGCTTTTCGACACCGCCGACGGGCTGGAGCCGACCAGCCGGCTGGCGGCATGGAAAGAGCCGGCATCGACGGTTCGGACGAAGGCGACGAGACCGGCGGTCTTTTCGAGGATGGTGGTCATTCCGGAATTCCAGGCATGAAAGAATGGATCATGATGATCCTAATACGCGTTTCGATCATGATTAAATACCGCTCATCGTCAACAAAGGAGAGATTTGATGAGCAAGCTGAACGGCAAGGTCGCCATCGTCACCGGCGCCTCCAAGGGTATCGGCGCCGCCATCGCCAAGAGTCTTGCCACGGCCGGCGCCGCGGTGGTCGTCAACTACGCCTCGTCACGGGAAGGCGCCGACCGCGTCGTCGCCGAGATCGAGGACCGTGGCGGCCGCGCCGTCGCCGTCCAGGGCGACGTGTCGCAAGCGGCTGATGTGCGCCGCCTGTTCGAGGCGGCGAAATTGGAGTTTGGCGGGCTCGACATACTGGTCAACAATGCCGGAGTCTTCGCATTCGAGCCGCTGGAAGCGGTTACCGAGGCCGAGTTTCACCGCGAGTTCGACACCAATGTGTTGGGCATCATTCTGACCACGCAAGCAGCAGTGAACCATTTTGGCGCGGGCGGCGGCAGCATCATCAACATAAGCTCGGTCGCCAGCCGCAATCCGCAGCCGAACTCGCTCGTCTATGCCGCGACCAAAGGTGCGGTGGACACGATCACGCTGTCGATGTCGCGGGAGCTCGGCGCACGCAACATCCGCGTCAACGCCATCGCGCCCGGCGGCATCGATACCGAGGGCCTCGCGCGCATCGGCATCGTCGGCAGCGAATTCGAGAAGCAGATTATAGCCATGACGCCGCTCGGTCGCTTCGGCCTGCCCGACGACGTCGCCCGCGTCGCGGTGTTCCTCGCCTCCGACGAAGCGTCATGGCTGACCGGCGAGCGCATCACCGCCTCCGGTGGCTGGCGATAGGCATGGAGGGCGCGAACCTGCCGGCTCGCGGACCGTGCTACCCGCGGCGCGACGCACTGCAATCGATGACGAGAGCGATCTAAGCCCTATGTAGTAGCGAGGGAGGAGCGCCGTGCGCCATCGATGACGGCGAGATGCCAGGGAGGTAACGGATGACGGGCGACGAAAAAGCAATCCGAAAGCTGGTCGAGACGTGGATGGATGCGAGCAAGCGTGGAGACATCGCGACCGTCCTCAGCTTGATGACGGACGACGCGATCTTCATGGTTCCCGGCCGGGAACCCTTCGACAAGGAGATCTTCGCGGCAGCCGCGCGGGAGACGGCCGGCGTTCATATCGACGGCACGAGCGATATCGTGGAACTACAGCTTCTCGGCAATTGGGCCTTCATCCGCAGCCGCATCGATATGACCGCGACCCCGCCGAATGGCGAGCCGGTCCATCGATCGGGATATGCGCTGACGCTCCTGCGCAAGGAGGCGGATGGTGAGTGGCGGCTCGCGCGCGACGCAAACCTGCTGACCCAGCAAAGCTAAAGCCGGGTCTCCGGCGTCTCTGCACCGGAAGGCGCGCCAGGGGAGCGATAATCGCGACGTCGCGATACAGGTCGCCCTGAGCAGCGTCCTCCCCTCCACCTGATCACACCGGCAACAGGGCGTTCGGCTTGACATCGGCGATGGAGGCGAAAGTGTGCGTTTCGCGCACGCCAGGCAGTGGCAGGATGACCCGCTGCAGGAAATCCTGGAACACCGCCATATCGGCGATCCGCGCCTTGACCAGATAATCGAAACCACCAACCACCATATGGCACTCCAGAACCTCCGGAGCTTTCGCCACGGCTTCGGCGAAGCGGTCAAAGACATGCGGCGCCGTGTGGTCAAGCCGGACCTCGATGAACACCAGCGTTCCCCGGCCGACCTTGCGCGGATCAAGCACGGCCCTGACCGCGGTGATGAACCCGTCGCGGAACAGGCGCTTCACCCGCTGGCTGGTTCCGGTCGGCGACAACCCGACGCGCCCGGCAAGATCAAGCGTCGTCCGACGGCCGTCTTCCTGGAGCAGCCTGAGCAGGCTGCGGTCTATCTGGTCGAGATCCTCCATTCCACAATCCACGCTATCTCAGAGATTTTTGTGCTTATTTCACGCAGAGATGCCAAAAACAACGTATTTCATCACATAAAACGTCGCAATAACCTGCGCTTCCCTCTCTCACCTAAGCAAACGCGGTGAGCCGATTTCGACGACCACAGGAGTGCAGGATGACCAAACAAGCGTTCAGCCCAGCCGGCAGGAGTGCGGCGGAAATCAGCAAGGGAGCGACCGAGATCCTGGTGCTGAGCGAAGCCGACGTGATGGCATGCATCGACCTCAGCCAGCTTCTCGATGTTCTGGAAGACGGCTTCAAGGTGCTGTCACAAGGCAAGGTCGTCAATCCACCCCGACCACAACTCGACATCCCCGGGGCCGGCTACAGCCTCGCCATGCCGGCCTGGATGGAGGGCATGAACCTGACCGTCAAGATCGTCAACGTCTTCGAAGGCAACCTGGCCAAGAACCTGCCCAGCCACCTTGCCACCATCAGCCTATTCGATCCGCTGTCCGGCCTGCCGGTCTGCATCATGGACGGCACCTTCATAACCGCAGTGCGAACCTCCGGCTCCGCCGTGCTGTCGGTGCGCGCGCTTGCGCGCCGGGATGCCAGGATAGCGACCGTGGTGGGCGCCGGCGTGCAGGCCAACCAGCACCTGCATCTGTTGCCGCTGGTGCGCGACTTTGCCGAAATCCGTGTCGCTTCAAAGAGTTTCGACGATGCGGCAGCGCTTGCCCGGCTGCATCCGTCGGTGGTGGCGGTCGCCGACCTCGAGGCGGCAGTGCGCAGTTCCGACGTGGTGTGCCTGGCGACCCACTCCTACCAGCCGGTGATCGACGCAGGCTGGGTCCAGCCGGGCACGCATGTCTCGTCGGTCGGGGTGGCACCGCCCGGCGGTGAAATGCCGATCGAGCTCATCGGCAAATCCAGTCTTTTTGTCGAAACCAAGGATGCGTTCAAACCGACCCCGGTCGGCTCTTGCGAGCTTGCCGGCTTCGATCCGGCTTTCGGCACCGAGCTTGGCGCCATGCTGCTCGACCGCGCGCCGGGTCGCGTTTCGGATCAGCAGATCACCACCTACAAGGCGATGGGCATTGCCATGGAAGACATGGTCGCCGCCGACCTCGCCTATCGTTGCGCCCGGCGTCTGCGCAAGGGAAAGCTCATCGTGCTGTAGGCGCGCGCCGCGCGCCAGGCGGGATCGACGGTGCTGACAATGGCGCTTTCGCGCAAGCGGCCGGGCTAAAGGCCGGCCCCTCAGGCCGGCTCGCGCTTCAGCGCCTGCGCCATGCAGTGAATGCCGCCGCCGGTCTTCGAGATCTCGCTCATGTCGATGGCCGCCACCTCGAAGCCGCGCGCCTTGAGCTGACCGATCAGCGTCTGGCTCGAGGTCGGCGCGATCACCCGGTCCTTGCCCAGCGACATGAAGTTGCAGCCGAGCGCCATGGTATCCTGGAACGGCACGTCGATGATTTCGTGGCCCTTGCCCTTCAGCCAGTCGACGATGCCCGGCTCCGTGCAGGCGAGGCAGACAGCGGTCAGTTTTTCAGCGATCGGCACCACCATCAGGTCGATATGGACATAATATTCGTCGATGAAGGCGATGCGGGTCTCCCAGCCCTCCTTGTCGAACCAGGCCTGCACTTGGCGCGCGCCCTCCTCCTGCGTGCGGGCGCCACCGCAGCCGATCAGCACGACGCCGTCCTCGATGACGTTGAAGTCGCCGCCCTCGAACGTGCCCGCGGTGACCATGTCGTAGATCGGGATGCCGAACTTCTCATAGGTGCGGATCGCCGCGTAGTTCTCGCCGCGCCGCCACCACTGGGCCATGGCGGTGATGATGGCGCCATACGGCGTCATGACGCTGGAATCGCGCGAGTAGACCTGCATCGGCAGTTCCGGCGTCGGCTCGTGCCAGTGGATGTTGACACCGAAATGCTCATAGGCGGCGACCAGATCCTTGTGCTGCGCTTGCGCGATCTGGACGTTGCATGGCGCTTCGCGCAGATGCTTGCGCGACAGCGAGCTGGTCGAGAGATGGCGCAGGAAATTCGGCGAGCCGAGCAGCACGTCGGTCAGCACGTCGGTCTCGTTGGCGAAGCCCCAGGCGGTCAGCGGCTTGGTTCCGCCGGCCGGGTTGCGGCGCTGCAGCGAAAACGGCTCGGTGACGATGCGGTCATGGACGGTCATGGGGTTTCTCCTCGTGAAGGGCGGCTTGGTTGATCATGCGGCTTGGTTGCCTGGTATCCACCAATCCCGTCCGCGCGGGGTGGTGATGTATTCCGGCCAGCGAAATCCGATTGGCGGATCGTAGTCGCAGAGCGGCGCGATCCAGTTCGAGCCACCGATGCCGCCGCCGGTGCGGGTGACGAATTCATCCATCGCAGCGTCGCGCGCAGCCTCGTCTTCCAACAGGCGAAGTGCTGCCAGCGCGACCGTCTTTGCGGCGCAGATGACCATCGGATCGATGGTGGCAGAAATGCCGCCCAGCGCATTCATCGCCCAGGACGGAAACGCGTGGCCGTTCTCGGATCGCAGCGCCGGCCGGGCGACGTAGAATCGTGCCGTCGGCGTGTGCCACGACATGTCGGTGTAATCGTCGGAGGTCGAATTGAGCTGCGACGGCGGCAGGTCGCGGCGCAGGATCGCCTCTGCATCCTGCGGCGCAATGAGCTGCTCCAGCTCGGCGATGAACGGCTCGTCGGTCGCCGCCCCGCCGGCATTGACCTGGATCTCGCGGGCGATCGCCTTGGCCGCCTCGTCCCAACGCGGCGGCCCAACTGTCGACAGCGCTTCATAGGCGATACTTGCCATGGCATGGTTGGCCAGCCCCGGCCGCGACTTCGACACCCAGTGCCGCTCATGGCGGCAGCCGCTCATCTTGGCTGCGGCTTCCGCATTGCGGTCGAGCATGGCGGTGACCTGCTCGGCCATCGCCAGCGTCGGCACGCGGATCATGTATTGGATCTCGGCCAGCCCGGCCGGCAGATTGTCGGCGGTCGCCTGGCCCGCCGTCAGGATCGCCTCGCTGATCGACCAGCCGCCCTGATGCGGCAGCATGGAATCGCGCAGCGCCTTGGAGGCCATATACATCATCATCAGCGCGTCGTTAGCGCCGGGCGCCCTGACCGCCGAATGCGCCTGCGGGATGGGTGCTGCATCGCTTGCGCGAACCCAATTTTCGGGTTCGTCGCACACAAAGCGGTAGATCATCGCATAGGCCGCACCGCAATGCGTGTCCCAGCGCGCGGTATTGCAGAGCGGCAGCATATAAAAAGGATGGAAGGAGACCATGCCCGCCAGCCCATCGTAATAGCCCTTCGCGGCATGGATCGGCTTCGACCCGCGCACCTTCTCCGCCGGCTCGCCGGTGAAGCGCAGCGTGCCTGATATGCCGTGGCGTTCCATCGCCGCCTTGGTCGCCAGCAGCCCGCCGAGGCTGGCAATGCCGAGGCCGGAATGCGGATCGGTGTGGCCGCCGGCCTGTTCGCCGAGGCCAGGGCGCGGTCGCTTCACCGTCGCCGCATCCTGGCAATTGCCAGGCACCGCGTCGTACTCGGCATACATGCCGATGGTCGGGCCGGTCCCGTTGGTCCAGTGGGCGCAGAAGGCGGTCGGCATGCCGCCCGATCCTTCCTCGACCGAAAACCCTTCGTGCTTCAACTGCTCCACATACCAGGCCGCCGACTGGTATTCGCGCCAGGCGGTCTCGCCGAAATCGAAGATCGTCCGCGTCCACGCCGACAGCGACGGCTGGATGTCGTCCAGACAGGCAAGCGTGGTCGCTTGCGCGGAGGTCACCGGTATCTTCATCCGTCAAAGAAAGCAGTGAAGCGCCTCGCCAAAAAGTGATATGTTTTTCCGGCTCATGCAAATTCGGTTCACCTCTTGAGAATTCCCTCGACGCAGGCGCTGCGCGCCCTCGACAGTTTTGCCCGCCACGGCAGCGTCTGGCGCGCCGCCGACGAACTGCATCTGACCCGCAGCGCAGTCAGCCATCAGCTTCGCCTGCTCGAACGCGATCTCGGCTTCGACCTGCTCGAGCGCATCGGCAAGGGCGTGGCACTGACGCCGCGCGGCCAGCGCTATGCCAGCGACGTGCGCAAGGCGCTGACGGTGCTGGGCGACGCGGTGACGCGCCATGCCGGCACCGGCATCGGCGGCTCGTTCAGCGTCAGTTGTACGCCGGGTTTCGCCTCGCTGTTCCTGTGCACCCATATCGGCGAGTTCCGGCAGATGTACCCCGATGTCGCGCTGCGCATCCTGACGCCGCGCCGTCTCGACGACGTCAGCAATGCCGAGGCCGATGCCTTCATCGCCTTCGGCGTCGGCAATTGGCCGAACCGCGCGGTCGAGCTGTTGTGCGGGATCTCCTTTACGCCGCTGTGCAGCCCGACGCTGCTCAACAAGATCGGCGGCTTCTCCAAGCCGGCAGACGTGCTGCGCGCCAATCTCCTGCATCTCGGTGACACCGAGGACTGGGCGCGCTGGCTGGCGCTGTCCAAGGTCGAGAACCCCGACCCGGAAGGCGGCATCTTCTTTTCCGACATGAACCTGGTCTTTTCGGCGGCGATCGCCGGCCAAGGCATCGCTATGGGCGACGAGCTGACCAGCGGCCGGGCACTGAGCGAAGGCCGGCTGGTCCGCCCCTTCGACATAGCGATCAATTCACCGCGCTCGTATTTTCTGGTTTCCGAGCACGCCAAGGCGGCGCATCCGGTGCTGGAGGCGTTTGGGCGGTGGCTGAGGTCGAAGCTGTCGGAGAACCAGCGTTAATCTCCCCCCTCGAGGGGGAGATGGCCGCGAAGCGGCCAGAGGGGGTCGGTCCAACTGGGCTCGGCCTGCTGCTGCAGAGGAGGTTGGCACTTCAAGCGAAGCGACCCCCTCTGTCGCCTTCGGCGACATTTCCCCCTCGAGGGGGGAGATTGGCGCATAGATGAATCAAATTTGCCGATCAGGCGAAAACTATTCGGTTGCGGTGAGCCGCCGCCCTGCCTACGATTTCGCCTACGCTAAGGAAAGGGCAGGATGCAGCAACCCGGCCGGGCCGCAGAGATCAAGGCAATCGGGATCGGCAAGAGCTTCGGCTCGTTCCGTGCGCTGGACGATCTGACGCTCGATATCGGCCGTGGCGAGTTCCTCACCTTGCTCGGCCCCTCCGGTTCCGGCAAGACCACCTTCCTGATGATCCTTGCCGGCTTCATTCAGCCGACCGACGGCCGCCTTTACAGCGACGGCGTCGACATCACCGAGCGGCCGGCCGAGCAGCGTGCCGCCGGCATGGTGTTCCAGGGCTATGCGCTGTTCCCGCATATGAGCGTCGAGGCCAACATCGCCTTCCCGCTCAAGGTGCGCAAGAAACCGGCGGCCGAGATCAAACGCCGCGTCGGCGAAATGATCGAGCGCGTCGGGCTCAAGGGCCACGAGAAGAAACTGCCGTCGCAATTGTCCGGCGGCCAGCAGCAACGCGTGGCGCTGGCGCGGGCGCTGGTGTTCGAGCCGGGCGTACTTTTGCTCGATGAGCCGTTTTCGGCACTCGACAAGGGCCTGCGCGGCCAGATGCAGGCCGAGATGAAGCGGTTGCACCAGGAGACTGGCACCACCTTCGTCTTCGTCACCCATGACCAGAGCGAGGCGCTGGCGTTGTCATCTCGCGTCGCCATCTTCAACCATGGCAAATTGCTGCAGGTCGGCGCGCCGGACGAGGTCTACGACCGGCCGGACAACCGCTTCGTCGCCGAGTTCCTGGGCGAGATCAACATGCTGCCGCTGAAGGGCGTGCGCCCGGCCGACAATGGCTCGACGGGCCTCTGCGAAGACCGCGCGATCAGCATGCGCTGTAGGGCCGAGAAGGTCCGTGGCGATGCCATCCTGGCGATCCGGCCGGAATACATGTCGATCGCTCGCGAAGCCGCGGCAGGCGAGAACGGCATTGCCGCGACTGCCGTCGCCTCGACCTATCTCGGCGCTGCAACGCGGCTCGATCTGACGACGCAGCAAGGCGCCAAGGTGACGGTCTCGGTGCCGAACGAGGTCGCCGCCTCTGCCCTCAGCAAGGGCAATTCCGTCTGGCTGACCTGGCCCGCGGAGAAAGGCTTCCTCCTTCCGAACGGAGGACAATGACGATCGGCGAGGCGAAGTCGCCACGCTGACTTTCAGGAAATACCAACGACAAAAAAGGGGAACTGACATGACAAACCAAACCAAGAAAAATTCCATCGAGGCGCTATCCGCCAGGGCGGTGCGCGGCGAGATCTCGCGCCGGCAGTTCACGCAGCTGGCCGCACTGGTGCTGGCCGGCACGCCGATACTGCTGCGCTCGACCGGCGCCTTTGCCGCGGCGAAGGAACTGGTGCTGGTCAACTGGGGCGGCGATGCCATCACCGCCTACGATGCGGCTTACGGCCAGGCCTTCACCAAGGAGACCGGCATCACCGTCAAGATGGACGGCTCCGGCCCGACCGAAGGCGCGATCGCGGCGCAGTTCAAGAGCGGCGCGCCGACCTGGGATCTGGTCGACGTCGATCCGTTCTCGGCCATCACGCTCGGCGCCCAAGGCATGCTCGAGCCGATCGACTATGCGGTCGTCGACAAGAAGAAGATGCGGCCGGGATTCGGCTGGGAGTACGCTGCCTCGACCTATTTCTTCTCCTACGTCATCGCCTACGATGCCGAGAAATACGGCAGCCAGGCACCGACCGGCATGGCCGACTTCTTCGACGTGGCAAAATTCCCCGGCAAGCGCTCGCTCTACAAATGGGGCGTGTCGAGCTGGGAAGCGGCACTGCTCGCCGACGGCATCGCGCCGGCCTCGCTCTACCCGCTCGACCTCAAGCGCGCGCATGACAAGATCGCCGCCTTCAAGGAAAACGTCGTCGCCTATTGGGGTGGCGGCGCCGAAAGCCAGAGCGTGCTGCTCAATGGCGAGGCCTCGATGGCGATCGTCTGGTCGACCCGGGCTTCGCTCATCGAGCAGGATTCCGGCGGCAAGATCAAGTTCATCTGGGACCAGGGCCTGATCTCGCCCGGCGCGCTCGCCGTGCTCAAGGGCAATCCCGGCGGCAAGGACGCGGCGATGAAGTTCATCGCCAGCACCCAGGACCCGGAGAAGGAACTCATCATGTTCGACAAGCTCGGCCAGGGTCCGGCCAATCCGGCCACCGATGCGCTGATCCCCGCCGACAAGAAGCGCATCAATCCGGTCGATCCCGAGAACATGAAGAAGCAGATTCCGCTCGACATGGATTGGTACGCCAAGAACTACGGGGCGGCACTCGACGAATACACGAAGATCATCTCCGCCTGACAAGCCGGGATAATCGGATGAGAGCATACCTCTCCGACAGGATGGGCGCGGCGCTGTTGATGGCGCCGCTGCTCCTCTTTCTTGTGCTGGCCTACGCCTGGCCATTCCTTGGCGTGGTCAAATGGAGTTTTACGCTGCCCACGCCGGGGCTGGGGCAGTACAATGCGCTGCTCACGGATCAGTTGGTGCAGTCGGTCTTCATCCGCACGCTGCGCATCGCCGCGATCGTCACCATCGTTTCGGTTGCCGCCGCCTACGCCATCACCGTTGTCTGGGTACGCGGCACGCCGGTGCAGCGCGTCGTGGCCGAGTTCTGCATCCTGGTGCCGTTCTGGATCTCGGTGCTGACGCGCGCCTTCGGCTGGGTGGCGCTTTTGTCCAATCGCGGCCTGATCAACACCTGGCTGCAGGCGGTCGGCTTCATCTCGGAGCCGCTGGCGCTGGTGCGCAACGAGTTCGGCGTCATCGTCGGCATGACGCATTTCCTCATTCCCTTCGCCGTGTTTCCGTTGGCCTCATCGATGCGCAGCCTCGACGATCGCGTGCTGCTGGCGGCGCGTGGCCTCGGCTCCAGCCGTATGCGCACCTTTTGGTCGGTATTCGTGCCGATGACCCGCTCCGGCATTATCGGCTCGGCGCTGATCGTCTTCGTCTTTTCGCTCGGCTTCTTCGTCACGCCGGCGATCCTCGGCGGCGGCCGCAGCGTGATGATCGCCGAGCTGATCTATCTCCGCATCTTCCAGAGCCCGGACTGGGGCCTGGGTGCGGCAATCAGCGTGGTGCTGGTGCTGTTCGTCGGCGCGCTGATGGCGCTGCTTTTCCGCTATATCAGACCAAAGCAATTGGTGTAGCGCGATGCCGACCTACCGCCCCGGTCCCGTCTCGCTGATCCTCGCCGCCCTGGTCGCGCTCTTCCTGCTGCTGCCGCTGCTCGCCGTCATCCCGGTATCGCTGACGCCGAGCCGCATGCTGGCGATGCCGTCGGGCGAATTGTCGCTGCGCCATTACCGGGCGCTGATCGAGGATCCGCGCTGGATCAATTCGATCCTGCTCTCGATCAGGATCGGCATCGTCAGCAGCGCCTTTTCCACCGTGCTGGCGCTCTGCTTCGGCCTCGGCATCTGGATGTTCCAGCCGCGCTTCACGGCAGCATTGGTCGGTTTCGTGCTGCTGCCGATGGTGGTGCCGCCGGTGGTCTCGGCAATCACGCTCTACTTCCTGCTGACCTCGATCTCGGGTTTCTCGTCGTTCTTCGGCTATGACACCTGGCTGGGTGTCGCCATGGCGCATGCGGTGATGACGGTGCCCTTCGCCACGGTGCTGATCCTGGTGTCGCTCAGCCAGTTCGACCGCCGCATCGACCTCGCCGCCCGCGGCCTCGGCGCCACCGTGTGGGAGCGCGCCACCCGCATCATCATGCCCAATATCAAGTTCGGCATCGTCACCGCGGCGTTGTTGTCCTTCGTGCTGTCCTGGGAGGAGATCGGCGTCACCCTGTTTATCACCTCGGTCAACGCCATCACGCTGCCGCGCTTGATGTGGATGGGCCTGCGCGACAACATCGACCCGGCGATCGCCGCACTCTCGGTGATCCTGATCGTCATCACCGTGCTGGTGCTTGTGGCGCGCAGCGTCGTGGTCAGGCTGCGCGAGGCGCAGTGAGGGCCGCCTCACGCCGTGGTGACTGGCGCGAATGAAACCTTGCGCTACGATTTTCGTTATAGATGGTTCAACACGTCGAGGGCTCTGCCATGAACCAGGGATGGTTTGCCAAGCCGGTTGCGGTTGCGGTCGGCATCGTGGGAGATATCCGCAACATTTCCAACGCACGGCAGGCTGTCGAGTTGCTGACAGCCCACTGGCGTGACGCCGGCAGCGCCAAACACGGCTTGGCACTGCGCACATGCCGCCGTGCCATGAGCGACGACCGCTGGACCGAAGCCGCCAGGGACGCGTTCATCGAGGCCGCGCGGGAAGCGCATGTCCTGGTTGAGCGAGCCGTTGAACCGCAGGACCGGTCCAGGCAGGCGGGACCGTGATCGATTTGTGAGAGCCTCGGTGGTTCGGCCGATCTATTGCATCTCAGGCAGCATGCAGCCTTGGAATGGCGCTGACGTCAACCTCGCGTTCCGCGTGCCAGGCATCATAGGCGGCCTGCATCCTGAGCCAGATCGCGGCGCCGTCGCCGAACATCTTTCCAAGACGGGCAGCGACAGCCGGCGACACCGGCTTCTTTTCGCGGATGATGTCATAAAGCTGCTGGCGCGAGATTCCGAGCAGATTGGCGATCTCCACCTTGGTCTTTCCGGTTGCCGGGATAATGTCGTCAAGCAGCGCTCCAGGGTGGGATGGGCAGCGCTCCATCGGACGCATCGGCTCATACACGCTCATAATCGATTCTCCAATCTAAGCCGTCTCAATGGTACTGTTCGAAATCGACGCGGGCAGCATCATTGGCGTCGAATTCGAATGTGATGCACCACGGCCCGTTGACATGCACCGTGTAGCGGGTCGGGTTAAAGCCCTCCAAAGCGTGGAAGTCGAAGCCGGGCAGGTCCATGTCATCAGGCCTTTCCGAGACTTCCAAGCGGTCAAGACGGACAAGGATGCGCTTATGCATCTTGGCGTCGATCTTTCCGGTCTTTCCGGTTTGAAAGAGGTCCGCCAGCGCCTTGTGCTTGAACGACTTGATCATGCAACATGTAAGCATATTGCTGACGCGGGTCAAGCAGGTGTAAGCAAATGATTTACAGAATGGTCCAGCCAATCGGAGGCAATAGCTACGCCCGCTGGATGCTGAGCCGGGCCAGCCGAATACCTGGCGGACCTATGTCACGGCATTATCCGCTATCCCATGGCGTGGCGAATAGTCTTGGACAGGCGGCTCAAAAATGCCGGCCTCGACGATGCGTCGAGCTTCCACGACAGCACTGCCGTCGCCATTTTCCGCGGCAACAGCCCGACCGACAGGAACCAGGCGGCAAGGATGGCGCGCCGCCGCAAGGATGCGGTCATTTCGAGGCTGGCGACGGCGCCGGCCGCCCCGAGCGCCAGCCGGGAATCATCGGCCACGGGGTGTCGGCCGCTGTCGGCGCAGAGCGACGCCAGCCGCTCTTCCAGGTGGACCGGATCGTGGCGGACAGCATCCGACGGCACGATGGTCAGGCCGATCCCCGAGGCCTGGTCCGACAGCGCCTGCATGCGGCGGAAATCGTGGGTTACCCGCCAGCGTGCCCGCTCGGCGAGCTTTTCACCGAAGACTGAATGGTTGGCGCCGTGGATCCGGTAGGCGCCGAGGCATTCGTCGATCGATTGGACATGCCCGTACATCGGCGCCAGCGTTGCCAGATAGCCGTCGGCGCCCTGGCGGAATTCCGGCTCCGGTATCGGCATGATCGATTCGAGCGTTGCGCGGTCAAAGGCCAGCCCGCTGGTCACTGTCGTCTGATAGCGGCCCTTGTGCAGGAGTTTCGGCATGACGTCACCGCTGTCGAAAGGCAATTCGGGCGGCGGAAAGACATCCTTGATGCGTTGCCCCTCGTCGACGATATGCAGTCTGGACTGGACCTGGGCGGTTGCATCATCCCAGGTTTCGACAATGGTGGAGACGGCGGTTGGATAAAGGTAATCGTCGGCGTCGAGGAACAGGACGATCTTGCCCGAGCTCGCCGCAAAGCCGGTGTTGAACGCCGCCGCGTGTCCGCCATTTTGCGCCCGCGGGCATGCAAGGATCTCGTCGCGATAGGATTCCATGATTGTCGTGGAATTGTCCTGCGATGCATCGTCGACGACGATGACTTCGACATCCGCGTAGTCCTGCTCGAGGGCACTGTCGATGCTGCGTTTGAGGAAACGCGCGTAGTTGTAATTCGGGATGATGATGGATACCGGAATTCTCGGGACAGGCTGCATCGCGTTTGACCTCGCATCTTGCTTTGGTTCGGCAAAGGCCCTCATGGGCCTGCCCCCTCTTCAAGCGCCCTCTTGGCGCGCAACGAGTTCCCTGGGAGAAAGCCTGCGCTTTCCATCAGGAGACGGGTCACGTTTCGCTTTGCGACTTCGTATTGAGGCCGCCATTGCCTTCGAGGCTGCTGCCATGGTCAGGGTTGGCGGCAGCAAAAGCTCCGACGGTTCGGCCAAGGTGAGTCGCAACCGAGCCCGACGAAATGTCTCGCCTCGCGATCAGGTCGGGACCGAAGCGGACGGTGCCATGAAGGCATGGCGGATACTGGCCTTCAAATGCGGCTGGAACAAGCCCCGCGTCGAAAACAGGGTCACTTCAGGTTGCGTCTCAGGCGGCATACTGCGACCGCCGGCGCTTTTGCCCCGGAGCCGGCGAACCGCCTCCGGGCCTTATAGTCGTGTGGCCTAAACAGTCAGGCGGCCTGCAAACCCGGCTGCGACAGGTCGACTTCCTCCGGCAAGTCACCGGCCATAGCGGCGGCAAACTTCGTCTGGTCGAGTTCTCCCTCCCAGCGCGCCACCACCACTGTCGCCACCGCGTTGCCGATGAAGTTGGTCAGCGCTCGGCATTCCGACATGAAGCGGTCGACACCGAGGATCAGCGCCATGCCGGCGACCGGCACGGTGGGGACGACTGAAAGCGTTGCCGCCAGGGTGATGAAGCCGGCGCCGGTGATGCCGGCGGCACCCTTGGAGCTCAGCATGGCGACGGCGAGCAGCAGGATCTGGTCGCCATAGGTGAGCGGCGTGTCGGTCGCCTGCGCGATGAACAGCGCGGCAAGCGTCATATAGATGTTGGTGCCGTCGAGGTTGAAGGAATAGCCGGTCGGGATGACCAGGCCGACCACCGAGCGGTTGCAGCCGGCGCGCTCCATCTTGGCCATGAGGCCCGGCAATGCCGCTTCCGAGGACGAGGTGCCGAGCACCAGCAGCAGCTCTTCCTTGATGTAGCGGATCAGCGCCAGGATCGAGAAGCCGTTGTAGCGGGCAACCGCGCCGAGCACCACCAGCACGAACAGCAGCGCGGTCAGGTAGAATGTGCCGATCAGCATGGCGAGATTGGCGATCGAGCCGATGCCGTATTTGCCGATCGTGAAGGCCATGGCGCCAAACGCGCCGATCGGTGCGGCCTTCATCAGGATGGCGACGAGGCGGAAGATCGGCGTGGTCAGCGCCTGCAGGAAATCGACGACGGGACGGCCGCGATCGCCGACCAGTGCCAGGGCGACGCCGAACAGCACCGAGAAGAACAGCACCTGCAAAATGTCGCCCTGCGCGAAGGCGCCGGTGATGGTGTCAGGGATGATGTTCATCAGGAAGCCGACGATGGTTGTGTCGTGCGCCTTCTCGGCATAGGCCGTCACCTTGGTGGTATCGAGCGTGGCCGGATTGATGTGCATGCCGGCGCCGGGCTGGACGACATTGGAGACGACCAGGCCGACGACAAGCGCCAGCGTCGAGAACACCAGGAAATAGATCATCGCCTTGCCGGCGACGCGGCCGACCTTCTGCAGGTCGGAAACGCCGGCGATACCGGTCGCCACCGTCAGGAAGATCACCGGCGCGATCACCATCTTGACCAGCTTGATGAAGGCGTCGCCGAACGGCTTCATCGCCTCGCCGGTTTCGGGATAGAAATGGCCGAGCAGCACACCGGCGGCGATCGCCGCCAGCACCTGCACATAAAGATGCCGGTATAAGGGAAGTTTGCCGCGCGGCTCGGCGGCAGCGATTGCTGTCTGCATGACGTCCTCCATGGCGCCCCGATCGAAAGCTCGACTCCCCGGGGCAGTTGTTTTGAGACCAGCAGCCTCGCGACTGCTGAATTCGTGTCTGCAACAGCCGTGCCAGATACGCAGAAGAGTGCTTCAGCATTGATTTTATTGAGCATTCGCAAACGTCCGCACTGCCGGACGCATGGTCAAGTGCGACTCTCCGCATAGGTCGAATTGTGTTTTGTGCGAGTTCATGCACAAATGGGCGATGCTGCAACGCCCCGCCGGTGCCTTGTCTTCGACGCCCGAGCAACTCGCCAGGCGGGCGCGCCGAGCCTGGCTGCTGTTTGCGGCCGTCGCCCTGCTGATCGTCACCGCAGCGCTCTACGGCGCCGGCCTCTACGGCCGCACCGCCGAGGTCGAGACCCTGGCGGCGCAGGGGCGTACCGACGCCAATCTGAAGGTCGCGCTGCTGCGCGCCGTGCTCGAAAGCCCGCGTGCCCTGCCCCTGCTTTTGTCCGCAGACCAGCAAGTGCGTGACGCGCTGACGCAGAAAAATGCCGCGGCAATCGATGTGCTGAACCGCAAGCTCGAGGGGCTGGTCTCGGGCACCAAGGCGTCGGTACTCTATGTCATCGGCACCGATGGACTGGCGATCGCCTCCAGCAACTGGCGCGAGCCGATCAGCTTCGTCGGCAACGACTACCGTTTCCGCGATTATTTCTCCGGCGCGATGCAGGCCGGAACCGCCGAGTATTTTGCGCTCGGCAATGTCAGCAAGCGTCCCGGCCTCTACATTTCGCGGCGCGTCGGCGATGCCGCCGCACCGCTCGGCGTCGTCGTCGTCAAGATGGAGTTCGACCAGCTCGAAGCCGACTGGCGCGAGGCCAACCGCCCGGCCTATGTCAGCGACGAGAACGGCGTCGTGCTGATCACCAGCGTGCCGTCCTGGCGCTTCATGACAACCGCACCGCTGGCCGCACCCAAGCAAGCCGCGATCCGCGACAGCCAACAGTTCGGCGACGCGCCGCTTGTGCCGTTGCCGATCACGCACCCGCGGGCGCTCAGCCCGGATGTGTCGATCGTCCACGCGGTGACGCCCGGCGGCAGCGACGCGGAGTATCTCAGCCTTTCCACGACGGTTCCTTCGACCCCCTGGCGGCTCGACTATCTTGTCCCGGTCGAAGCGCCGATCGCCGCTGCCGTCCGCGAAATGCGGCTTCTTGCGCTCGGCGTCGTCGTCCCGCTGCTCGGCCTTGCCGCGTATCTGTTGTGGCGCCGGCAGTCGGCGCAGATGCAGATTGCCGCCGAACAGGCGGCCCGCACCGAACTCGAACGCCGCGTCGTCGAACGGACCGAGGATTTGAGCCGCGCCCGCGACCGGTTGCAGGCCGAGATAACAGGCCACCGCAGCACGGAAGCCAAGCTCCAAATCGTGCAGCAGGATCTGGTCCAGGCCAACCGCCTCGCCATCCTCGGCCAGGTCGCGGCCGGTGTCGCCCATGAGATCAACCAGCCGGTCGCCACCATACGCGCCTATGCCGACAATGCCCGCACCTTCCTCGACCGCAAGCAGACCGGGCCGGCCGAGGAAAACCTCGGCGCTATCGCAGCCCTTACCGAACGCATCGGCTCAATCACCGAGGAGTTGAAGGCATTTGCCCGCAAGGGCCGCACCGCCGCCGAGCCTGTCGAATTACGTGGTGTTATCGAAGGCGCCGTCATGCTGTTGAGAAGCCGCTTTGCCGGCCGGCTCGACGCATTGGCCATCGACCTGCCGCCGCCGAGCCTCAAGGTCATGGGCAATCGGGTGCGGCTCGAACAGGTGCTGATCAACCTCTTCCAGAACGCGCTCGAAGCACTCGACGGCCGCGACGACGCTCATGTGCAGGTGTCGGTCGAGGAGACCGCGGACGGCGTGACGGTCGGCGTGTCCGATAACGGACCGGGCATTCCACCCGCGATCCTCAAATCGCTGTTCACGCCGTTCAACACCTCCAAGGAAAAAGGCCTTGGCCTTGGCCTCGTCATCTCGAAGGACATTGTCGCCGATTATGGCGGCCGCATCGAAGTTTCGAGCGACGACAGCGGCACCCGCTTCACCATTCATCTCCAGACAGCAGCGTAAGCCATCATGACGAACGACAATGCCGCGCCGGTGATCCTGATCGACGACGACCGCGATCTCCTCAAGGCCACCACGCAGACGCTGGAGCTTGCCGGCTTCTCGGTCTCGGCCTTTGCGGTGGCGGCCGAGGCGCTGGCCAGGCTCGACGCCGGTTTTGTCGGCGTCGTGGTGTCCGATATCCGCATGCCTCAGATCGACGGCTTGCAGCTTTTCAATCGCATTCTGCGGCTGGATGCCGACATTCCCGTCATCCTCGTCACCGGCCACGGCGACATCGCCATGGCCGTCAAGGCGATCAAGGACGGCGCCTACGACTTCATCACAAAGCCCTTCGCCGCCGACCGGCTGGTACAGAGCGTGCGCCGCGCAGCGGAAAAGCGCCGCCTGGTGATGGAGAACCGCGCCTTGCGCGAGGCGGCCGGAGAGGCGCAGGACGGCCTGCCGCTGATCGGCCAGACGCCGGCGATGGACAGGCTGCGGCGTACACTGCGCCAGATCGCCGACACCGACGTCGATGTGCTGGTGACCGGCGAGACCGGCTCCGGTAAGGAGGTGGTGGCAAGCCTTCTGCATCGCTGGAGCCGCCGCGCCAAGGGCAACTTCGTTGCGCTGAATTGCGGCACGCTGCCGGAGACCGTCATCGAAAGCGAATTGTTCGGCCATGAGGCCGGCGCCTTCACCGGCGCGCAGAAGAAACGGATCGGCCGCATCGAGCACGCCAGCGGCGGCACGCTGTTCCTCGACGAGATCGAAAGCATGCCGGTCTCGACACAGGTGCAGATGCTGCGCGTGCTGGAGATGCGCGAGGTCACGCCGCTCGGCACCAACGAGGTGCGGCCGGTGGATCTGCGCGTCGTCGCCGCCGCCAAGGTCGATCTCGGCGATCCGCGCCAGCGCGGCGCCTTCCGCGAGGACCTCTACTACCGGCTCAACGTGGTGACGATCTCGATCCCGCCGCTGCGCGAGCGCCGCGACGATGTCGCCCTGCTGTTCTTCTATTTCGCCGAGCGCGCCGCCGCCCGTTTCCACCGCCAGGTGCCGGCAATGCCGGCTTCGGTGCATCGCCATCTGAGCGACCATGACTGGCCGGGCAATGTGCGCGAACTGGCGCATTTCGCCGAGCGGTTCGTGCTTGGGTTGGAGGAAGGCGCCGAAGCACAACCCCCTGCCCTGACCGAATCGAACGCCGCCATGAAGCTGCCGGAGCGGCTGGAGCGCTACGAGGCCGACATCATCCGCGAGACGCTTGGCAGCAACGACGGCGACGTCAGGCGCACGATCGAAGCGTTGGGGATTCCGCGCAAGACCTTCTACGACAAGCTCCAGCGCCACGGCATCGTGCGCAGCGATTTTTCCCGGTAATCGCCGCCGGGCCTCGACCGAGCGGCTCGGCTATTTGGCGTCGTGGAAGATGATGCCGACAGTGTGGCGCATGCCGGAGCGAAGCCGGCTGACGCCGTGCCTGAGATTGACGCGGTAATTGCCCTTGCTGCCCTGGACCGGTCGATTGTGGACCGCGAAAGCGACCGCATCGCCCTGGCGCAGCGGCACCACCTCGGCGCGGCTCTGCATGCGCGGACGCTGCTCGGTCAGCACGAACTCGCCGCCGGTGAAATCCTTACCTGGTTCCGACAACAGGATCGCCACCTGCAGCGGGAAGGCAAGATCGCCGTAGAGATCCTGGTGCAGGCAGTTGAAGTCGCCGGGAACATATTGCAGCAGGAGCGGCGTCGGCCGCGTCTGGCCCTGCTCGTGGCATTGCCTGAGGAACGCGGCGTGTTCGTCGGGGTAGCGCTGCGCGATACCCATGCGCTCGTTCCAGTCATTGGCGACCGCGGCCAGGCGCGGATAGAGCGCGGTGCGCAAGCCGCCGATCAAGTCGGGCAAGGGATAGCGGAAATAGCGGTACTCGCCCTTGCCGAAACCATGCCGCGCCATGTGCACATGGCTGCGGAAATGGCTCTCGTCCGGATAGAGCCCGGCGATATTCCGGCACTCCTGCGGCGTCAGCAGCTTTTCCATCACCGCGCAGCCATAGCCGCTCAGCTCATCGGCCAGCGTCCGCCAGTCATATCCGGCAACGCGCACCTCCGCCGATTTCACCGCCGCTTTCGCGCCTATCGAAAGGATGGTCATGGCTTCGCCTCCTGTGGCTTCCGTGTCATTGAGATGGGTGAAACGGCGCGCGCGGACCACCCGTTTCTTGCCGGGTGAACTCGTTAGCGATTGTCTCGGGGATTTCGTTGAATACAATGCAGCGGGGCTTGCCGCGATGGGGGGGCGATTTGATCGGACGGGTTCGACAAAGGGACAGGGCAGTCCCCCGGCAATTCCTCGTTTGCCTCGTCGTCATGCTGGTCTCGATACTCCCGGCCTTGTCCGCCAGCAGCGACTGCGTCGGCGACGACGAGGTCGAGGCAAGTACGCGGATCGCCGCCTGCACGCGCATGATCGAGGATGCGACAGAGCCTGTGGCCAACCGCGCGACTGCCTACTACAAGCGCGGCGAGGCACGGGCATCACAAGGCGACTACGACCGTGCGATTGCCGATTTGGGCCAGGCGATCGACCTCGATTCGAAATTCGCCGGTGCTTACTATGCCAGAGGCACCACAATGGTCGAAGTGGGCGAAAATGATCGCGCCATCGCCGATTTTGGCCAGGTGATCAGCCTCGACCCGACAAACCCGGAGCCGTACAACAGCCGAGGTGTCGCCTGGGAGCACAAGGGCGACTACGACCGCGCCATTGCAGACTATGATCAGGCCATCAGCCTCGATCCGAAGCATTCCGACGCCCACAGCAACCGGGGCAACGCCTGGGCAGACAAGGGCGACTACGATCGTGCCATCACCGACTACGACCAGGCAATCAGCCTCGATCCTAAAAATGCGGGTGCCTACAATAACCGTGGTGTTGCCTGGAAACAAAAGGGCGAATACGACCGAGCCATCGCCGACTATGAACAGGCGATCAGTCTGGATGCGAAAGACGCCAGACCCTACAGCAATCGTGGTGCTGTCTGGGTACACAAGGGCGACTATGACCGCGCCATTGCAGACTATGATCGGGCGATCGACCTCGACCCGAAACATGCCGACACGTATGGAGATCGTGGCATCGCCTGGGCACGCAAGGGCGATAATGATCGCGCCCTTGCCGACTACGATCAGGCAATCGGCCTGGGTCTGAAAGACGCCAGCACCTACTACAACAGAGGCCTGGCTTGGTCGCACAAGGGCGACTATGACCGTGCCATCGCCGATTATGACCAAGCGATCGGCCTCAATCCTCAGGACGCTAGTGCTTACAACAATCGAGGCGTTGCCTGGAAACACAAGGGCGATTACGACCGCGCTATCGCGGATTATGACCAAGCGATCGGCCTCGATTCCCAGGATGCCACGGCTTACAACAACCGTGGCATTGCCTGGAAGAAGAAGGGTGACGACGACCACGCTGTCGCCGACTACACCCAGGCAATCAGCCTCGATCCAAAAAACGTTGATGCCTGGTACAACCGGGGCCTCGTCTGGTCTGACAAGGGCGACTATGATGGCGCCATTGCCGACTTCAGCCAGGCAATCACGCTCGATCCTAAAGACCCAACTGCCTACGACAACAGAGGCAATGCCTGGGCACACAAGGGCGACGATGACCGCGCCATTGCCGACTATAGCCAGGCGATCATGCTCGATCCAGTACATGCGAAAGCCTTCAGGTACCGAGGCCGTATCTGGCACAAGAAGGGCCATGATGACCGCGCCATTGCCGACTACGACAAGGCGATCAGCCTCGATCCGAAAGACGCCCGTGCTTACAATGGCCGGGGCGTTGTCTGGTCGGCAAAGGGCGACTACGCCCGCGCGACCGCCGACTACGATCAGGCAATCAGCCTCGATCCGAAATATGCCTATGCCTATTTTGGCCGCGGCATTCTCGCCTTCTATTCGAGCGCGCTGGCCAAGGCGCAAGCCGATTTCGGACAGGCGGCCACGCTCAAGCCCGACAATGCCTATTTTGCGATCTGGCTGGAGATGACCGAGCGGCGCAATGGTGCGGTGGGCCACTTGCAGGAAGCGACTGAAAAGCTCGATATGACCAAATGGCCGGCGCCAGCGGTTCGCATGCTGCTTGGAGAATTGACGCCGGCCGAGGTATCGGCGGCAGCCGACGACGCCGACCCGGCCAAGAAGCGTGGCAATTTGTGCGAGGCGAACCTGTTCATCGCTGAACTCGATCGGCTGCAACGCCATGACGACGAAGCCTTGCGGCTCTACCGGGTCGCTGCCAGCGATTGCCCTGGGGACTATTACGAATACGTTGCGGCCAAGGCCGCTCTGCACGAGTTGGGCGCGGTTCCGTGAAGACAATTTCCAAGACTTTTTGATGACCCGAGGAGCGACTTGACCGGACCGGTTCGAGAACGGCACAGGTTTTTCTGGCGCACGCTGGCTGGTCTCATCCTCCTGCTTGTCACGGGGCTTCCGGCGCTGGCCGCCAGCAACGACTGCGTCAGCGATGACGAGGTCGAGGCAAGCACGCGGATCGCCGCCTGCACGCGCATGATCGAGGATGCGACAGAGCAAGGCATACCGTCAGCCATTGTCCAAAGATTTTTATCGAATACCGTGCCGCCAACGCTGCGTTACGCGAGTTGGGTGTTTCGCCGTAACTCTGCCCGACGGATGTTCGTTTGCTAAGAAGACTATGCCGAACAACACAATACAGGTGCATTCTGCCAGACTGATTCAGGCTGTGCCGCGTCCATATGTCAGGAGCCTTCGCCAGCGCGATTCCGGTTTTCACTGGCCCGCGCTAGACTGGCAGCAACCGCAACCGGACTGCCCCTGGCATGATCGTCCAGACCTGCATCAATGGCGCGCGCAGCGCCGATTTCCACCCGCAACTGCCGCTGACGGCGGAGGCCATGGCGCGTGACGGCGCGGCCTGCATCGCTGCCGGCGCCGCCGAACTGCATGTTCATGCCCGCGGGCTGGACGGTCGGGAAAGCCTGGCTCCGGCGGCGATGGATCGGACGGTGCTGGCGCTCCGCCGCGCCTGCCCGGGGACGCTGATTGGCGTGTCGACGGGTGCCTGGATCGAGAACGACGACCAGCGGACGCTGGTTGCGATCGCCGGCTGGAGCGAGCTGCCCGACTATGCCTCGGTCAATCTCAGCGAGAATGCAGCACCGGCAGTCATGGACCGTCTGCGCCAGCGCGGCATTGGCATCGAGGCCGGGCTCGCCTCCGTTGCCGACGCCGAACGCCTGGTGAGCCTCGACCATGGCAACCGCGTGCTGCGCATCCTGATCGAAATCTCCGAGCAGGAGCCGGACGCTGCGCTTGAGATCAGCGACGATATCGCCGCCGTGCTCGACGGCGCCGGAATGCGCCGGGCAATCCTGCTGCACGGCGCCGACGCCACGGTCTGGCCTTTCGTGCACCAGGCGCCGGAACGCCGTTGGTCGACGCGCGTCGGACTGGAAGACGGCAAGGAGCTTCCTGATGGAACAGTATCACCCGGTAACGCTGCGCTGACAGCGGCAGCCGTCGCTATCTTCGAGTCCAGCCGTTAGCGCGGGAACGGCCAATCTCCTCTTCACTGGGGAGATGCCAAGTTTGGCAACGAGGCAGGCCAAAGTCGGCCGAGCATAAGTGTGGCGGCACGCTATATCAATAAAACTTATCTAAACCTTCACGTGTTAATTAAACCAACAATTAATCGGCACATCAACGATCACGTATGTTAATGCTCTCCTGCACCGGGGACCATTTTTTGATGAACATCATTCCACAGAATGATCACGCTGCGCCGCGTCGGATTCAACAGTATACATCGATACAGGTACTGCGGGGGCTGGCAGCTCTCATGGTTGTTATCTATCATCTTCCGGCCGCGCTGGGCATGCTCGATCTGCGTATTCCCGTTCTAAACAGCGGCGTCGACCTGTTTTTCGTCATTAGTGGTTTTGTAATGGTTCTCTCGACAGAGAACAGACGCGCCGACCACCGTGCTTTTTTGATGCAGCGCTTCACGCGCGTCGTTCCGTTCTATTGGGTTATGACCTTCCTTATGGTCGCCGCACTTTGGTTGTTTGCCGGTCGTGCAGTGTTTCTTGAGCAGATCACCAATAGCCTGCTTTTCATAGCCTATCTCGATACGGTCACAGGCTATGTCCAACCGGTGCTTGGCGTGGGTTGGACGCTCAATCTGGAAATCCTGTTTTACATTCTGTTCGCAGCGACTATGCGTTTCGGCACGCTGACGCAAATGGCCATGGTCGGCGTTGTCTTTGCAATCGCCGTAGCGGCGCGCATCGTCTTCAAACCCGCCGCCGACACTGTGCTGTTTTTCTATACCACGCCAATCCTGTTTGAGTTCCTTGCCGGCATGGCGCTCGGCCACCTGGTCGGCAGACTGGCGCGTTTGCCGACCGTCCTGGGTGTCTCGGCGCTCGTGTTCGCCATCGTGTCCATGCTGGTGATGGTACTTGGCTTCAACTTGCCGCGAACCCTTGCTCAGGGAATCCCGGCCTTGATCCTTGTCGCCGGTTGCATCAGCCTGGAAAGCTACTTCCGGCTTTTTGCTCCTCGCCTGCTGGCAAGGTTGGGCGATGCCTCCTACTCTCTCTATCTGACGCATCCTATCGTGCTGCTTGCGACCGCTCCTGTCGTTGCAAGCGTCAGCATATCACCATGGCTTGCTGGCATGGTTATTGTCACCGCCTGCATTGCCGTCTCCCTGGCCAGCTACAGTTTTGTTGAAAAGCCGATTTTGGCCATTTCGCGGATGAGCCTTTCCGCCCGTCACGTGAAGGCATGAGTTGCGGCTGCGCCCCGCGGAACCACGCTGTCCCGCCAATCTTAGACCGGCGGCGCTGAACCTTCAAAAGATCCGGAAACAAAAACCCGCCTCGGGAGGACGGGTCGTTGGAGCCAAATTGGCACCATATCCAAATTAATAGCATAGCTGCCGGCACAAAGCAAGAACAAAATGTGGCGCACTCGACGAAAATTGCCGACAGGCACAGAGCCATGGCGGATGACATGGCTCTTGCCGTTGTTAAAAATCTCTCATAAGGTATTTTCATATCTGAAAGAAAATCCAATCGTTTCTTTCCTTTTATGAAAGCCTGAGCGTTTGCGGGAACATCTCGATCAGACCGACCGGCGACTGGTCAAGCTGCTGTCGCAGGACGCGCAGCTTGGCGTCAACCGCCTTGCTGAGAAGATGGCGATCTCGGTGCCGACGGTGCGCATGCGGCTGCGCAACCTGCTCGACCGCAACCTGCTCAAGATCGTTGGGCTGCTCAACCTGACCGAGCGCCCCGAACTGATCTCGGCCATCGTCGGCATCAACGCGCAAGGGCGCGGCCGGGCCCGGGAACTGGCGCAGCGCATCTCCGAATTGCCTTTCGTGAACTCGGCCACCGTCGTCACCGGGCGCTTCGACATCATCGTCGACGTGACCGTGGCCGGCGATGTCGCCGATCTCTACCGCGTCACCAGCGAGCTGATCCCCGGCGCCGGCGAGCCGGGCGAGGTCGTGCGCAGCGAGACTTTCGTCGTCATGGCGTCCTGCAACAAATGGGTCAGCCTGCCGGAAGGTTGCTGGTCGGACGAGACGCGGAAGGAAATGGCATGAAGATCGCGGTTCTCGGCGGGCTCGGCCTGCAAGGCCGGGCGGCTATCGCCGACCTCGTTGCCAGCGACGGCGTCGAGCAAGTGGTCTGCGTCGACACTGCAACCGGCGGCGCTGCGCGGCTCGGCGGCCTGACCGACCTTGCCCGCGTGCGTTTTGTAGTGCCGGAGGGCGCGATCGGTCCGGCGCTGGCCGAGGTGATGAAGGACGTCGGTGCGGTCATCGACCTGTTGCCGCAGCCGCTGATGCGCGACGCGGTGCAGGCGGCGATCGCGACGCGCACGCCGCTGGTCACCACCAATTACGGCAAGGCCATCGCCGATCTCGCTCCCGAGGCCGAAAAGGCCGGCGTGTCGATCGTGACCGAATGCGGGCTCGACCCCGGCATCGACCTGGTGCTCTACGCGCGCGCCGCCAGCCAGTTCGACACCATCACCGCGATCGATTCCTACTGCGGCGGCATTCCCGAGCCGAAGGCGGTGGTCGAGCCGCTGCGCTACAAGGTGAGCTGGAATTTCGACATGGTTCTGGTCAGCCAGAACCGCGACAGCGTGCTGGTCGAGGACGGCAAACGGGTCGATGTGCCGGCCGCCCGCCAGCACGACAATCGTTTCATCCACGAGATCGAGGTGGCGGGACTGGGCAGGCTCGAAGCCTTCCCCAATGGCGACGCGCCGCATTATGCCGGCATGCTCGCCGCCGCCAAGGGGCTGCAGCGCTCCGGCCGCTATTCGCTTCGCTGGCCCGGCTGGTCGGCGTTCTGGGCGCCGCTGAAGCAGCTCGGCTTCCTGTCCGAGGACAAGGTGCAAAGCACCGGTGCCAGCCCACGCGAATTCCTCGGCCGGCTGCTTGGCCCGCAACTGCAATATGGCGCCGACGAAAAGGACCTTTGCGTCATGCGCAACGTCTTTGTCGGCAGCGAAGGCGGCCGCCGCAAGACGGTGACCTCGGAGCTGGTCATCGAACGCGACCTCGCCTCCGGCCTGTTCGGCATGAGCCTTGGCGTCGGCTATCCCGCCAGCATCGTGGCGCAGATGCTGGCACGGCGCGAGATCGCCACGCCCGGCCTGCTCAACCCGCTGCTGCATGTGCCGGATGGCCGCTTCCTCGATGAGCTCGCCAGGCGTGGCATCAATGTCGCCGAAACGGTGAGCTGGGATTGAAGATTTTCGAACGGTGGTTGCCGCCGGCAACGGCGCCGCCGCTCAAAAGCGCCCCCCAACGGAAATCAAAGGGGTGAAACAACAAGTGGAACAACAAACGACAACAAGGAGGAATGCCCAAATGAAGATTGCCAAGCTTTTCATCGCCGGCCTTGCGCTCGCTGGCCTTACCGCTGCCGCCAGTGCGGGAACGCTCGACGAGATCACCAAGCGCGGTGAGTTGCGTGTCGCCGTGCAGACGCAAGGCCCGCCCTTCTCGCTGGTGGGTGCTGCCGGCGAACGCACCGGCAGTTCGGTCGAACTCGCCGAACTGATGGCCAAGGAAATGGGCGTCAAGATCACCTTCCTCGACTTCGACTGGGACGGCCTGATCCCGGCGCTGCTGTCGGGCAAGGCCGATCTTCTGGTCGCCGACATGACCCCGACACTGGCGCGTGGCATGAAGGTCGCCTTCACCAAGCCTTACATGTACACGGGCAGCACAGTCTTCACCAAGGCTGGGACCGCCTTCAAGTCCACCGAGGACTGCAAGGCCAAGGGCACCAAGATCGCGGTGCTGCTCGGCGCCACCGGCGAGAAGGAAGCCAAGGCCGCCTTCCCCGATGCCGATATCAAGAGCTACAAGGGCGGCGGCCCGCTGTTGCTCGACGCCGTCAACAACGGCCAGGCCGATTGCGGCGTCAACGACGTCTCGGCGGTCAAGGGCCAGTCAACCGCTTACCCGGCCGGCAGCTTCATCATCATGCCGGACATGCTGTCGAAGGAGCCGCTGGCCTTCGCCACGCGCTATGACGAGCAGGACCTGCTGGTCTGGATGAACCTGTTCCTCGACCAGGTCAGCCTCGACGGCCGCCTGCAGAAGAACCTCGATTACTGGGTCAATTCCGACGCCTGGAAGAAGGATCACTAAGCGGCAATAGATTTCGGGCGGTTTCGCGCGCGTTCACGAAACCGTCCGAAGTCGCTTGTCCGCTAGAGGAACCCCGCCCCACCATGCTCGAAAACTTCAGCTTCCGCACCATCGTCGAATATCTGCCCCTGTTCGGGCAGGGCCTCGTCACGACCGTGTGGCTGTCTGTCCTCTCCTTTGCCGGCGCACTCGCCGTCGGCATCGTGCTCGCCGCCATGAACCTGCAGCGCGGCCGGCTGTTCCGCGTCCCGGCCAAGGCCTATATCGACGCGGTGCGCGCCACGCCGCTGCTGGCGCAGCTTTATTTCCTCTATTTCGGCCTGCCGCGGCTCGGCTTCGTCCTGCCCGAGCTCGTCGTCGGCATCTTAGCCCTGTCGCTGAACAGCGGCGCCTACGTCGCCGAGATCATCCGCGCCGGCATCCTGTCGATCCCGCGCGGCCAGGTGGAGGCCGGCGTCGCTTCGGGCATGACCTATGTCCAGCGCATGCGCCTCGTCATCCTGCCGCAGGCGTTCAAGGTGACGATCCCGCCGCTGCTCGGCCAGGCGATCGTGCTGGTCAAGGATTCCGCCCTACTGTCGCTGATCTCGGTCGCCGAATTGACGCGCGCCGGACAATTGCTCGCCTCCGACCGCTTCATGCCGGCCGAGGGTTTCATCACCATCGCCGCCTTCTACCTGCTGCTCTATTACGGGCTGAAGGGTCTGGCGGCGCTCTCCGGGCGCTGGCTCGGCCTGGCGGGGGCACGGACATGATCTGGCAGCAGCTGCAAAGCGTCGCCGGCAGCTATCCCCTGGCGCTGCGCGGCCTCGGCATGACCGTGGTGCTGTCGCTGATCAGCCTGGTGCTGGGCACGCTGCTCGGCTTCGGCCTCGGCATCCTGCGCACCGGCGGCAACCGGCTGATCAGCGGCGCGATCGGTGCCTGGGTCGACCTGATCCGCGGCACGCCGTTCCTGGTGCAGATCTTCCTGATCTTCTTCATCCTGCCGGAACTCGGCATCGAGCTCGACGCCTTCACCGCCGGCATCATCGCGCTGACCAACCTGGCCGCCTGCTTCATCTGCGAGATCGTCGTCGCCGGCATCCGCTCGGTGCCGACCGGCCAGGTCGAGGCAGCACTTGCGTCCGGCCTGTCGCGCTGGCAGCGCATGCGCCAGGTGGTGCTGCCGCAGGCGATGCGCATCGTGCTGCCGCCGCTGGTCGGGCAATATGTGCTGCTGATCAAGGATTCCTCGGTCGTCTCGGCCATCGGCCTCACCGACCTCACCCGCGTCGGCTGGCTGGTGGTGCAGCGTGTACCCAATGGGCTGCTGGTCTTCTTCCTCGTCGGGCTCGGTTACTTCATCGTCTGCTACCCCCTGATCATGCTGGCCCGCCGGCTGGAGCAACGTATCGGCGCGGCGCATGGCGAGGTGCAATTGTGATGTCGAACCCCAGCAAAAATGGCACCGGCATGATCGAATTTCGCGGCGTCAACAAATGGTTCGGCCAGCTCAACGTGCTCAGGGATATCACGCTGAGCGTCGAGCCTCGCGAAGTGGTCGTCGTCTGCGGCCCGAGCGGCTCGGGCAAGAGCACCTTGATCCGCTGCATCAATGGGCTGGAGACGATCCGCGACGGCGACCTGACGGTCGACGGCCAGCGCCTCGGCGACCCCGCCACCAACATGACGCGGCTGCGCACCGAGATCGGCTTCGTCTTCCAGTCGTTCAACCTCTACCCGCACAAGACGGCGCTCGAGAACGTCACCCTGGCGCCGATCCATGTCCGCAAGATCCCGCGCGCTGAAGCCGAGAAGGCCGGGCGCGAATTGCTCGCCAAGGTCGGCCTCGCCGACAAGGTGAACGCCTATCCGGCGCAGCTGTCTGGTGGCCAGCAGCAGCGCGTGGCGATCGCCCGCTGCCTCGGCATGCGCCCCAAGATCATGCTGTTCGACGAGCCGACCTCGGCCCTCGATCCCGAGATGATCTCCGAAGTGCTCGACGTCATGGTCGCGGTGGCCGAGGAAGGCATGACCATGATGGTGGTGACGCACGAAATGGGCTTTGCCCGCAAGGTCGCCCAGCGCGTTGTGTTCATGGACGCCGGCGCCATTGTCGAGAGCGGCACCCCGGACGAGTTCTTCTCCAACCCGAAGACCGACCGCAGCCGCGCCTTCCTGAGCAAGATCCTGCGGCATTAGGGCTAACAACTCAATTAGCTGACTGCCGGCTGCGACCGAGATGAGTGGAAATCGACCTTAGGACTCGCGCACCGTGACCTTGGTCACAGCTCTGTCGCCACGCTCAATCTTAATGCGCTTGTCACTCGGGATAGGCGGTGGAGCTACGTTAGCAATCTTTCCATCCTCTAACCGATCCGCAGTCAAAAGCTCTTCCCCTTTCGCCGTCTTTAGGCGCTCTAATTGATTGATTACAATCCTGACATGCCGGCCTCCCAAACGAAAAAATCGGACAAGAATATTGTTAATAGCGAGCAGGCAGGCGGAAGAAGCAACTTGCGAATTAGAGAAAGCGCATCACGCTTTCAATATAGCGGCCGAGTCCCTGGCCCTCAATATCAACTAACGGACGTGGTTTACACAGCATGCCGAGAGGTCTGCAGAGGGTTCAACTCGGTCGTTCAGAATGATTGGGTTTTGACCTAAAACGTCAGCCGGCCGTGGCCGGCGTCTTCAGCCAAACGTCGCCAGAGGGTCGGCGCTGATCTCGACCCAGCCGACGGGCTGAAAGAAGCACAGTTCCGGCTCGATGGCGCCGGCAGAGCCGATGGTCCCGCCAGCGCAATTCCTCTCTTTGCCCGTTTCGGACCGACGCTTCTCAGAACGCGAAATCCGCGGACTGAACGACATCGGCTGGGAGCCAGGTTTCATGAACTTGCAAGATCTCGGGCCCCCGGCTGTAGCCGCGATCGCGGACCACCACCGTCGTGACCCGGCCATTGTTCGGTTGATCGGAGTCCTTCGCGTCGCGTTGCCATTCGTGGTAGTTCACGACCGCCAGGTCGGCGCTTTGATGGCTGATCCGGATGTCGCGTATCTTGATACGGAAGGCCGGATTCGATCCGTAGATGCTCTTCATGTAACCTGCGAAGTCTTTTTTCCCGAACGCCCTGCCGCCTGGCATGATGGCGACCAGATCTTCGCTGATCCGGTCGAGCGCGTTCTTCTTGAACGTCGCATCGTCGCCACGACATCGGCCCGTCACCCAGTCGGTGAAGAATTCGTGGATGTCGTGGATCGTCGCTTCGATTTCCTTCGTTTGAAGGGACATTTTTTCCTCCTGTCCTAAGATGATGCTGGATCAGGCGCTTTGTGCTGTGGCTTGCCCGACCGGACGCTCCTTGAGGACAGCCCGTACCACGCGAGCCACAGGCACATGAGAAGCGAGGAAATCAGCCAGATCGGACCTCCGATGCCGATCCCGAGCTGCTCACCGAGTGTCCACCCGGTTGCCGAAAGGATACCGAACGCCGAGCCGACGATCGCGGCCCATCGGGGCAGTATCCCGACGTCATCGCGGGCGTCGTGATACGCGACAAGCGCTGTCGCCAGGGCGAGCGCCCAGACTCCGTTACCCATGCCGCCGGAAAACGCCCACCAGGTCATGAAGGCGTTGGTGTCACCCCGGTCGGCCGCGACCGCGACCACCGATGCCTCGGCGACTGCGGTGGAGAACGTGGTCAGGGCGCCGAGAGCCATCACCATCCAGGCAGAACTCAGCATCGGCGAATGCCGGACCCGGGGGTTGAGCGCCAGGTTCAGGAACGAAGCGCCGGCGATCAGGAACAGCGCCGCTGCCGCCGTCCAATGGACCGTAGCCCATCGCCCATGGCCCTCGGCGATATTCTGCATCTGAACAGACAAATCCGCGTCCGGTGGCCCGTGGAAGACGAGCGCAGCCGCCAGCAGTAGCGTTCCGGTGGCGAGCCAGACACCGCCCGGCCCGCTCATGCTGTTATTATTCGTTGGCATCGGGGAAACCTCCTGTGGCCTTTACCACCCCATGAGGTTTAGACCCGCGCCACGGTTGCCCGCTTCGGCGTAAGTACCCACGCAACGAGAAATTTTGGCTTGGGTAGGATTACCCAAACACGTCCATGCCGATCAGGGCGTGCTCGACCGCATAGGCCGTGGCTGCCGCGCGCGTGCGCACGTTCAGCCGCGTCAGGATATCGCTAACGTGACGGTCTACCGTCCGCTGGCTCAGACCGAGCTCGCCGGCAACTTCCGGGTTGGTCAGGCCTGACGCGATCAGGCGCAGAACCTGCGTCTGTCTGGGGGTGAGAACTTCGCTGCCTGTCGCCGTCATAGTGACCCGCAGCTTGCCGGCAACGGCTTCGTCGGGGCGCGCGCCGAGCTCGCGGAAAAGTCTTATCGCTTCGTCCAGTTCGGTCCGCGCCGCTTCAGTATCGCCGGTTGCGAGACAGGCCCGCGCTGTCAGCACCCGCATCCGGGCAAGATGATAGGGCGCCCGAAGCTCCCAGAGGATCGCTACCGCGCGCCGGATATGGGCCAATGCCTCCGCGGCTCGACCAGCATGGATCAGCACCCGCGCGGTAGCCTCAGCGGCTGCGGCGCGGACTGCATCCGCGGAATATTGGCGCGCGCAGTCGTGCAGTGTTTCGCACAGCTCCCAAGCGTCATCGGCCGAACCGATAGCGAGAGTGATTTCCACCGCAGCCGGCAAGAGGCGGAGTTTGCCCGGCATGTCGTCGACGGACTGCAGTGCGCGGCGGATCGCCGAAAGGGCCGGCTGCTCGTGCCCCTGCTGAAATCGCATAAGCGCCAGCCCCGGCTGCGGATCGAACCCGAGCCTGCTCGCTGCGCGATAGGCGGCATCGGCCTCGTCCCATTGGCCGCGGAGGCGAAATACCTCGCCCTTCTGGTAGAATGCCGGACCGGCGTGGTGCTTCGAGGGCCCCTGCTGAAGGCGGATGCTGGCGACACCGGCCTCGCGGCCGGCCTCGTCCCAGTGGCCGTCGAGGATCAGGATTTCGGCCCGGTGGATCAGGCATCTGCCGGTGAAGGCAACGATGTCGGGCTGTCCCGCGCACCATCCGACCAGCGCCGATGTCCATTCCCTCGCCCGGCCCGTGGCATGAAATTTCTGACAGATCTCGATCACGCTGCAGTAGACCAGCCCGGTGACGATTGGTGAGAGCCGGCCCGAGGTGACCGAAACCATCACCTCGTCCAGCAGTTCGAAACCGCGCACATAGTCGCCGCGCAGGATCAATATCCGCCCCTGAAGGTGGCGCGCGATAGCCAAGAGGTCCGGATCTTCGCAGCGCTGTCCGATCTCCGCGGCACGTGTTGCGTGCGCGAATGCTTCGTCCGGACTGTCGGCGGCGAGGCTTTGTTCGACCATTGGGAGCTGAAGGTAACCGTGTTCTGCACATTCCTGCGTATGATCCTCGACCAGCCGGTTGGCGCGCGTCAGCCATCCGCTGCCTTGGGCGAATTCACCGCGAAACATCAGGGTGAGCCCGATCCAGAAGCCGCAACGCGCTGCGGATCGTTCGCGTCCGTTCCGGAGATGCTCTTCGAAGGCCCTTTCGTAGTCCCGAACGAATTCCTCCTCGCGCCCAAGCATGTAGGCGGCTTCCCCGAGGCGCTGGAGCTCGGCGCCGCCAAGTTCACTGCAGCGGTCTCTGTCTGACAGTTCGCGGTGAAGCCTGGACCAATCGCCGCGATTGGCTAGCTCCGCATACGGATCCGATGCAACTGCACCGTCTTCCGGCGACTTGTCGGGTGATCGGTCGGAGGGCGCGGGCATAGCCTCAGAATAGCACATATCTTGCTGAGGAGGTGGCGCCAGGTTACCAACGTGACAGAAGTTCGTTTCGGGCTCAATCGAGCCGTTCATCGCGTCCGCCGCCGAGGACCGGGAACGGTGGTGGAATGCTGCCATTCGTCTCGTCGACGGGAACGAGTAGGTAGCGCCAATATCGCGACATTCATGGCGCTTCTCAAAGCTCCCCTCGCGCAACGGCTCGATCGACCCATTTCTGCCGTTCCGATATCGGCCTCACCACCTCCAAGGCGGACATTCACACATTATTCGGCGAAAAATTCGGCGAAAAATCTCGTTCCGATCAAAGCCGCCCTACTTCGTTGCAGCGGCTGCGGTTTCCCCCGGCGGCATAATCCGCATCATGAAGGTCGACACCGCTTCCCCGGGTTTGAACGGGCCGGGAACCTGGTGGCTGACCGGCTTCACACTTTGGAGGAATGCCACGATCGCCATGGCGTCATCCGCGGTGAGATGCGCAAAATCGCGCCAAGGCATGATCGGCGCCAGGATGCGGCCGTCCGGCCGTTCGCCGGTCTGGATCGCGGTGACGATCTGCTCCGGGGTCCAGCTTCCGATACCGGTCTCCTTGTCAGGCGTGATATTACGGCCGACAAAGACACCAAGGCCAGGAATCTCGAAGCCCACATCTGAACCGCCAAGGAAGTGCGACATGTCGGGCTTCCCGAAGAAGTAACCGGATGTGTGACAGTCGCTGCAGCCGGCAATCGTAACCAGATATTCGCCGCGCGCGATCTGTGTGTCATCGGCCATGGCCGCGTAAGATGGCAGGGCAACAATCGACGCTGTCAAGAATGCAAGATGAACTGGTGTCCGAAACATTGCTTCCTCCCTGTGGTCTGTTCGTGGTTTGTCCGTCGACCTCCCGCGCCGTCAACCGGTCGCAATTCCCCGATTTTAACCGCGTCGGGGACGCTGAATTCTAGCATGGCCAGCACGTAGTAACTATCAGCGATCAATTGGACCGTCGGCACTTGTCGTGCCCCGTTGAGCGCAAGTGTGATGGAGCGTGCTCAGCCGACGCACAATGCCTTGTTTTGGCGCGATCGAGCCACGCACGGTGATGGATCGACTTCGTCGCCTGAAATGCCTTGTACGGTCGGACCGGGTCGAACTCGGTCGTTCAGAATGATTGGGTTTTGACCTAAAACGTCAGCCGGCTGTGGCCGGCGGCTTCAGCCGAACGTCGCCAAAGGTTCGGTTCGGACCTCGACCCACTGGCAGCGCCGGCTCTCGTGGTAGAAGGACAGGAAGGGCGGCGGGAACGCAGGGTCCGCGAAAGCGCCCACCGGGGTGGCGGTCAGACCGGGCTGGGTGTCGATCCGGTAGTGGACGGTGGTGCCGCAATCCGGGCAGAAGCTGTAGATGACGCGGCCGCCCTCGTCGCCAATGCGCGTGAACTCCGCCGAGCGGCCCTGGACAAAAACGTCACCTTCCTCAAACCACGTGTTGAAGCTGAACGCGCTGCCGGTGCGTCGCTTGCAGGCCAGGCAATGGCAGACGAGACGCGTACCGGCTCGCCCGAGCAGGTGGCTGACAGCTGAGCGCAGGAACATTCGGCGCGCCGCGTGATCATGGCTGGCTCCTCTCACGATTCCCTGAACGATATCGCTGCGTATCGGTGCTCAATTCGGCCCGCTTCTCATCCGAGACGACGGCGAGGTCCAGGACCTTCTGCAATTCGGCAGCATGCCGGAACGACGGTTCGGCCTGGACACCGCTGCGCACGGCATCGACGAAGCGCTGGTAGTTGGTCTGCACCGTTCCGGCGCCCAGAACTTGCCATTTGGCGTTCTCGACATCCTTGCCGATGCAGGCTTTCAGCTCCGAGCCGGTCAGATTGTGCACGACTTCGATGCCGCCCTTGTCGCCGTAGATGCGCAGGCGGAGTTCGTTCAAATGGCCGGTTGCCCAGCGGCTGGCATGGACGACGCCGAAAGCGCCATTGCTGAAATCGAGCGCCATAGTGAAGCTGTCGTTGGCGTCGAGCTCGTATTCGCCGATGCGGTTGCCGGGCGCCTTGTCGAAGGATCTCAGCCGGCAGAACACATGGTCGATGTCGAGCGCCGCGCCATAGCTGGCGAAATCGAGGATGTGGATGCCGACGTCGCCCAGCACGCCGTTGGAGCCGTGGCCGCGCGACAGCCGCCACAGCCATTTCGGATCGGTGCGCCAGTCGCCCCAGAATTTGGATATCAGCCAGCTCTGCAGATAGGACGCCTCGACATGCCTGACGGTGCCGATCTCGCCGGCCAGCACCATGGCGCGCGCCCTCTGCAGCGGCGCGACGTTGCGATAGGTCAGGTTGACCATGTTGATGATGCCGGCCCGCTCGGCGGCAGCGGCCATCTCACTGGCTTTCTGGTAATTTTCGGCCAGCGGTTTCTCGCACAGCACCGGCTTGCCCGCCGCGATCAGCATCATGGTGGTCGGATGGTGGATGCGATCGGGCGTCACGTTCGCCACCGCGTCGAACTTGCCCCACGCCAGCGCCTCGTCCAGCGACGCGAACCGGTTGGGGATACCGTAGATGTCCGAAAACTTGTCGACACGCGTACGGTCGAGATCGACGGCGCCGATCAGTTCGACGCCCTCGATCTTGCCGAACTGCCTGGCGTGCTCCTCCGCCATCCAACCGGTGCCGAGTATCAAGAGGCGCATGATTCTTATCCTTAGGACAGGGCTTTATCTTCTTGTTCGATCATGGATTTGGTCTAGCGAAAGCCGGCTTCGCCGGCGGAATGAAGTTTTCCGCCGCGCTCGACGATCGGCTCAAGTGCCTTTTCCACCGGCACGTTCGGCGCATCGAGGATGGCTGGATTGGAGCCTTGGGGGTTGTGCGCCCATCTCACCGCATTGCGCAGCACCTTGTGGACGTTGGCGTCGTGATAGGTCGGATAGGTCTCGTGGCCGGGCCTGAAATAGAAGATGTTGCCGGCGCCGCGGCGATAGGTCAGCCCCGACCGGAACACTTCGCCGCCCTGGAACCACGAGATGAAGACGGTCTCGAGCGGCTCCGGCACGGCGAACTGCTCGCCATACATCTCCTCGTTCTCGAGCTCGAAATACTCGCCGATCCCGGCAGCGATCGGGTGGTTGGGGCTGGTCACCCAAAGCCGTTCGCGCTCGCCCGCCTCGCGCCATTTCAGCGTGCAGGGCGTGCCCATCAGCTTCTTGAAGATTTTCGAGAAGTGGCCGGAATGGAGAACGATCAGCCCCATGCCTTCCCAGACGCGGCGCGTCACGCGCTCGACCACTTCGTCGGCGACGGCGCCATGGTCCTTGTGCCCCCACCACAGCAAGACATCGGTCTCGGCCAGACGGTCGGCCGGCAGCCCATGCTCCGGCTGCTCCAGCGTCGCCCACGACACTGATATCTCCGGGTCGAGCTTCAGTGCATTGGCGATCGTCGCATGCATGCCCTCGGGATAGATGCCCGCGACCACCTCGTTGGTCCGCTCATGAATATTCTCGCCCCAGACGACAGCGCGTATTGTCATGATGTCCTCGTGATTGTTTGAAGCTGGAGCCGCCCCTACGGGTCAGTCATAATATCCTCGGCCGGGAATGAAAACCGTTTCGCGGCCGGCTGCTGACAATCTGTTGGAAAGCGGGCGGGAAAGTCCACGCGGCAAAACCAGCGATGCCGGCGGGACAGCGCCCTGGACAGCGGCCCCTCTGTCCTGCCGGACATCTCCCCCACTTGTGGGGAGATGGCTGTCATCGGCGATTTCGCCAATCGCCAACGTTGCAGGATGGCAGCAGACAAACGCGAAGTCCGATCTCCCCCCTCGTGGGGGAGATGTCCGGCAGGACAGAGGGGGGCGCGAAGGAACGCTACAGAGCGGCTTTCATTCTCCGCCGCCGCGAGCAATCTAAGCGCCTCGCCCCTCTTGGGCGACGCGTGTCAGCGGCTTCGACAGCCGCGGCACGACTACAAGCCGCTTGATCTTGCCCTTCTTGTAGGCGGCGAGGAAGCGGGCATAGTCCTTGAAGACGACGCAGCCATTGGATTCGGCGCGCCCGCCGCGCAGCATGTAGGTGTGGGCGAGCAGGCCGTCGCGGCCATATTTGTTGCTGCCGCTGGCCGGCGTCAGACGGATCGCCTCGACACCGTGAAAGCGCGATTCCCGCATCGTCAGATTGTAGGTATCCGGCGGCGTCGGGCCGACATTCTTCTTGTGGACGTAGCGTGGCTGGTCGACCATCGCGCCCAGTCCCGAATGTGCCTCCAGCCGCGAGCCGTCGGGCATATAGACGGTCTTGGCCGAGATGTCGTAGACGGCGACGCCAGTACCCATGTTGGGCGTGGTGAACAGGTTCCTGAAGGCTCCGCCGAGACCGCCGGAAGGCATGTCGGGCTTGGCATAGGCCAGCATGTCGCCGCCCTGCGTCTTCGACCGTTTGCCCGGCTTGCCCGACACGGCCGGCACTGCCGCTTGTGACGAATTGCGAGGCGACAGGCTGCCGGGTAGCGTCTCGGCCGGCGGAGCGTCGGCCGTCTGCACCTTGCTCGCCCTGGCGGTCCTAGAGGTCTGCGCCTTGGGCGGCTCCGTTTTCGATGCTTGATCCTTTTGCGCCTGGGCCCTTGGCGCCTGGTCTTTTGGCGCCTGATCTCTTGACGCTTGAGCCCGCGGCGCCTCGGCCGGCTTATCGATGTCCGCCCGCGGACGCAGCGTCGGCAGCGGAATGCTGTCGGGCATGTCGTCTTGCGGCGGCAGCGAGGCTAGCTGGACCTCAGGTTCTTGCGGCTCTTGCGAAGCCGCGGGCTCGCTTGCCGCGATGGCTGCCGGGAGCACATCGATCATCTGCTCCGGCAATGTATTCGCCAGCGCCAGCGCCAGGCGCGACGAGCGTTCGATCTCCGCCACCTCCGGCCCGAAGCGCACCGGTGCCGGGCCGTTCGGGTCGGGTATGCGTACCGGCTCGGCGAACCGGGCGTGGGCCGGCAGGCTGGCGAGCATGACGGGAGAGCGGGCTGAGGCACGGGCAAAGGCGGCGGCAAGCTTTTGCGGCGACAGCGCGGCCTTGGCGACCACGTCGTCGAAGCTCGATTGCCGCGACGCATCGGCGACAAGCGGCACGGTGTTGCGCTTGAGGCGGGCCGATTTTCCCTGGTGGACGAAGTTCGACGCCGACCGCAGGCAGTTGGCATCGCACCCGTGCTGCAGCAGCTTGGCCGACAGCGCCGCGTTGGCCGCGGCCCATGTCGGGGCCTGCGCCTTTGCAAGGCTGCGGCGAGGATCGGCAAGCGCGATGGTGCGCGGCGCGAGCAGGCTTTGCGGGAGACCGTTGGAAGCGGCGCTGAGCGAGGTTCCCACTGAATAAAGGCCGGCCAAAGTCGCCACCGACCATAAAGCAATGGCTGCGCCGACGGCCGGAACCGCGACCCAGCGTAGGCCGGGCCTCATCGAAGTCAATCCAGTTGCAGGACTGTCACCCCGGGTTTTCGCACTTACAAACGCCATTCAACCACTCTCAATCGGCCGATGCCGGCTAGCGGATTTCGCAGCCGTGACATTCACAGTTCGCCTGGTGCCCCCAGCACGCTTTGCGTCTGTTGCCGATTGATTCAAAAGATGGACAAAGTTGGTTAACCAATCCCTCTACCGACCGCCGATTGGGCGACGGTCACACCGAAAAACGCCCTCCAAAACCTGCATAGTTGGCAAAACTGCCCTCCAATGATGACTTTGCTGCCCGTTTTTGTCGGCCGAGTCAAGAAAGCGAAATGACTAGACCTTGCTGGGCGGAGTCGGCCATGGCTGCGAAAGTGAAGCCGGGCCGACCAGAATCTCGCGGCCGGCAGCCGCCGCCATCAAGCCCCGGCGTTCGGTCAAACCGGCGATTATCGACCTGGCACTTGTCGACCTGCCACTCGGGCGAATGAACGTTAACGTCTGAGAATTCGGGATAGCGGCAAGATGTTTGCCGCACAGCAGCTGAATGTCGCCAAGTGCCGGAGCGGGATATCCAACACCTAGGCCACAGCCACCACTATGTGAGCCTGGATTTTGGCAGCAACTTCGCCGCTGCCATGCCTGTCTGCAATCGCGGCTGCGGCGTAGTCGGTTGCAGCGTCCAGTTTTCCCGCCTCTCTGGCCTCGATTTCATTGCGAAGGAGAGTGCCCTGGCAATAAGCAACGGCCGGAAGGCGCGGCGAGGAGGCACGGCTTTGTTCGGCTCTCGTCTCGATCACCACACCGGAAAAACCTGCGTCCTCCAGCTCGCTACGGATCAGTGCCGTATCGTGGTAGCCATGCGGCGTGCGTGCCAGAAAGCGCGGCGGATCGTTCGGAAAAATCCTCGCCAGGGCATTCGTCACATCGTCCGCAAATACATTCTCTTCGATGCGATCCCATACGCTGAATAGAAAATGTCCTCCGGGCTTCAGGACTCGCCGGGCTTCGCGATAGGCAGATGAGCGGTTGGGAAAGAACATCGCGCCGAACTGACAACAAACGAGATCGAAGGCCGCATTTTCAAACGGTAGCGCCAGAGCATCCGCCTGACGCCATTTGATGCGATCGTCGGGAGCTTGCCGCGAAGCGGCGTAGTCGAGCATCGGCTGGTTGAGGTCGGTTACGACATAGCTTGCATCGGCGGACAGTTTTGGCGCCAATGCGCGGGTGACAACCCCGGTGCCCGCGGCGGTTTCCAAAACGGCGCTTGGCGACAAGGACGCTGCCCGTCGTGCAAGATCTGCGGCGAACGGCTCGAAAATCAACGGCACCATATAGCGGTCGTAGTTTTCCGGAATTGAGCCGGCGAATACCTTGTCCGTTTCCAACATTGCTATCCCCCGCCGTCCGTTTGATGGCTCGTCAGCATAGCATGGAATTGTTTGCTATTCGGTCGCATTCGACCGGGAGGCGGTTCGCTCCCGGAAGCTCCGAAACGCCGTGCTGCAATTATCTGCATATGTGTTAATATATTGTGGTCATGCGCATTGGTGCGTGGCCAAACATAAAATGGGAGGATGCGATGAAAACCATAAATCGCAGGTCTGCAATCGCGCTCGGCGTGACGGCGGCAGCGGTAACGCCTTTGTTCACGCTGGCGGCTGCTGCAAAGGTCAAGAAATACGGCCCGAAGGAAGGCAAGGAGATAGCCCCCGGCGTCAGATTGGTCGAGGTCGGCACCGGCAATTCCGATATCCCCGCTTACAAGAGCATCTCAATTGTCGATATAGTCTTTCAGCCCGGAGCAGCCGCCCCTCAAATGGTGATGGACAACGACATGGTCTGCACCATTGCTGCCGGTGAATTCACGATCAAGAAGGCGGACAAGGAATTCAAGCTCAAGGAAGGTGACGTGTACACCTGCTCCAAGGGCAAGACCGACGAGGCAGCCAACACCAGCAAGGTGGTCGGCATCCACCGCATCGCCGTCTTGATACCTGCCTAGGGCATGCCGCCGAAAATCGGGCCCGCGTCCTCCATCAGGGACGCGGGCCTTTTGATGACGTGCGTGGCCTTGAGCGGTTCATCGTTTCACCGCTTCGACCCGGTCGACTTCGTCCAAGTGTGGTGAGGCTCATGCTGTTCATGGTTTTCCTCCGATTTTACTTATGAGCGGTTCTCCCTCCGCCCGCTTTGAAAGGGTGCGATTATATTAGAGATCGCGCAGGTTTCCGGCTGACTGCTGCATTGGCGGAGTGGCAATCGGCAGCGCGCTGAGCGTTTTGGAGTTCACGAAATGGCCCGGTGCTCTTCCCGAGCTGCCCCCCAGACCTCGCGCGCCGCGTCTGCATTCAGTGCCGCGATTCCCAGGCCGACGATCAGATCCGGCCACGCCGAGCGCCACAGGAAGGCCGTCACCAATCCGGCCAGTATGATCGCAACATTGGCGACCGCATCGTTGCGGGCCGAGAGGAATGCCGCCCTGGTAAGACTGCCGCTGTGATGGCGGTAGCGCGCCAACATGTAGGCGCATGACAGATTGACCGCGAGAGCGCCCAACCCCGCCAGCGTCAGAGCCGTTGGCTGCGGCGGCACCGGCATGTTGAACTTTTCCCACGCGGTCCACAGCGTCGCCAGGCCCGGCACCAGCAGGATAAGCGCCAGCGCCATGCCGACCCGCGAGCGGGCACGCAGCGACCATCCCATGGCGAGCAGTATGAGGAGATTGACCGAGGCATCTTCCAGAAAATCGACGCTGTCGGCGAACAGCGACACCGAGCCGATCGCCAGCGCGACGGCGAATTCAATGCCGAAATAACCCAGGTTCAGCAGTGCGACGACAAGCACCACCCGGCGAAGGCCGTCCGACGTGATGGCTTGCTGCATGGTCTGCCCTAACACGATGCTTCTTACTGGCTGCCCTGCCCTCGACGGTTTCGATGTCGCGTTGTCGGGGCTTGCAAAAGCGGCGCTTTGAGGCCAGCCTAGGCCGAACATGGCGCGCCTGTCACCAAAACACCTCCTGGTCATGCTTCTCGCGGTCGTCGTGACCGCCGGGTTCAGCCTGTCCGCCGCTCAAGCTGCCGTCATGTCGGCCAGGATGGCAGTCGACGGCCGCATGACCATGGCCGCAGATACCGGCACCACCGACGCCGACATGGCCAAGATGGCCGATGCCAGGGACGGTGACTGCAACGCTTGCCTCAAGGGCTCGGCCGGCAATGACAAACCGATGCAATGTGCGCCGACCTGTGTCGCACCGGTTCTGGCGGTACTGCCGGAAGCTTTCCCCGTGACGGGACTGCCGCAGCCCGAGCTGCCGTCGGCGCTTCCCGCCCCGTTCCTGCACGGGCGAAGTCTGCTGCCCGAGCCATTCCCTCCAAGACCCAGCGCTCTCGTCTGACGCCGTTTCTGCCGTTCCACGGCTGATTAGCGGCGTTTGATCGCCCGGTTGCGCGCACTGCGCAGCGGGCGCGGTAGCAATTCAATCGACGTCGCGACGTTCGCCGTCGGTTGCCGCAGGGGTCACAAGAGTGAATTCCGTTTCAAATCCGTTCATAACGCGCCGCAAATTCCTGCTTGCGGCAGCGAGCATTGCCGCCGCAGTGCCGATCCGCCCTGCGCTGGCGATGGCCACCGGCGAATACCGGATCAGGGTGGCGCCGGGCCAGGCCCGGTTCGCCGGCCCCGATGGTCCGCGCACTCCGGTATGGGCCTATGATGGCACGGTCCCCGGCCCGACACTGCGCTTACGCCAGGGGCAGCCCGCTCGGATCATCGTCGAGAACGGACTGGACGAAGACACCACGGTTCACTGGCATGGCATCCGGCTGCCGAACGCCATGGATGGCGTGCCCGGCCTGACGCAGAAGCCGATCAGGCCAGGTGAAAATTTCATCTATGAATTCACCCCGCCCGATGCCGGCACCTTCTGGTATCACCCGCACGCCAACAGCCTGGTCCAGCTCGGCCGTGGCCTTGCCGGCGCACTGGTCGTCGAGGAGGTCGGGCCGGTCGCCGTCGACCGTGACATTCTGTGGCTGCTGCAGGACTGGCGGCTTGCGGCCGATGGGCAGATCGCCGGCGGCTTCGGCAGTGCCATGGATGCATCGATGTCGGGCCGCGTCGGCAATGTCGTCACCGTCAACGGCACGGGGCCAGGCGATCGGAGCGTGAAGGCCGGCGAGCGCGTCAGGCTGCGGCTCGCCAATGCCTCGCTTGCCCGCATGATGGCGCTGCGCTTCGAAGGCCACCGTCCGGTCGTCGTCGCCATCGACGGCCAGCCCTGCGATCCGCATGAACCGGAGGGCGGTCGCCTGGTGCTGGCGCCCGCCATGCGCATCGACATCGTGCTCGACATGCAGGGTCACCCCGGCAGCCGCCACGCGGTGATCGACGATTTCTACGACGGCCTCGCCTATACGCTGACCACGCTGGCCTATGACGCAGCGCCGTCGCTGAGAACCCATCCGCTCGACACGCCTGTCGGCGTGCCGCGCAACCCCTTGCCCCAGCCCGACCTCGCTGGCGCCGAGCGCCAGGAGATCGTCCTGCAGGGCGGCATGATGGGCGGCGGCAAGCTCAAGGGCGTCGGCGGCATGATGGGCATGGGGATGACGGGCATGAACGGCGGTGCGGCCTGGGCGATCAACGGCATGTCGATGACCGGCGACGGCCATGCCGGCATGGCGCCGCAGTTCACGCTGAAACGCGGTGTGACCTGCCATCTCACCATGCGCAACGAAACCGCCTGGTGGCACCCGATGCATGTCCACGGCTTCAGCCTGTCGGTCATCTCGCGCAACGGCTCGCCGGTGCCGCACCGGCAATGGCAGGACACGGTGCTGCTCGCCCCCAAGGATACGATCGAATGCGCCTTCGTCGCCGACAATCCGGGCGACTGGATGCTGCACTGCCATGTCGCCGATCACCAGATGGCCGGCCTGATGACGGCGTTCCGCGTGACCTGAACTTTTATCCAACCAAGGAGAACTGCAATGAAACTGACCTACCGCCTCGCCGCCCTGTCCCTGCTGATCGCAACGCCGCTGCCCGCCTTCGCCGCAACGATCAACGCCGTCATGTACAAGAACCCGCAATGCAGCTGCTGCGAGTCCTACGCCAACTATCTCGAGCACAACGGCTTCAAGGTCGACATCAAGCCGGTCAACAATCTCTCCCAGATCAGCAGCGATGCCGGCGTGCCGGCCGACCTCGAAGGCTGCCACACGCTGATGGTCGACGGCTATATCGTCGACGGCCTGGTGCCGGTCGAGATCGTCAAGAAGCTTTTGACCGAGCGCCCTGCCATCACCGGCATAACGCTCGCCGGCATGCCGGCCGGCGCCCCAGGCATGGGTGGCGAGAAGCAAGGCCCCTTCGTCGTCTACGCCTTCACCAAGGACGGCAAGGCGCCCACCGTCTACGCGACCGAGTGAGGACATTGTGAGCAAACTAGCCATGGTCCTGGTTGGCATGCTGCTGGCGTTTTCGTGGCCGGTATCAGCCGCTGAGCCGCCGCAGAACTTTGCCGTTCACGAGGCGCCCGTCCCCGTGCCGGAAATCAGCTTCGAGGATGGCAATGGCAAGCCGAAAATGCTTGCGGATTTCCACGGCAAGGTCGTGCTGCTTAACGTCTGGGCGACATGGTGCGCGCCCTGCCGCAAGGAGATGCCGACGCTCGATCGCCTACAGGCCAAACTCGGCGGTCCGGATTTCGAGGTCGTCGCGCTGTCCATGGACCGCGCCGGTCCTGAGATTGTGAAGAAGTTCTTCGCCGACATCGGCATCAAGCACCTCGCCCTCAACATCGACGTCTCGGGCAGGGCCATGTTCGCCATCGGAACCGTCGGCCTTCCGGCAACCCTGCTGGTCGACCGCGACGGCAAGGAAATCGGCCGGCTGATTGGGCCGGCCGAATGGGACGCCCCCGACATGGTCGACTTCATCCGCAGCCGCATCGCCGCCAAGTGAGAAAGGGACAGATATGTTCGGGCTAAAGGCTCGCTGCGTTGCATCGGCTTTGAACGAATGGAGGTGCTTGCTGCTAAGCGTAATTGCCATTGCGGCGCTGACCGCGGGCTTTTCGTATCAGGCGCAAGCCCACTCGCTCGACGAAATCGACGCCACGCTTGAGGCCGACGAGAAATATTTCCAGCCGATCGACAAGCCGGCGCCTGATTTCACGCTGCGCACCGCCGACGGGCGTGTCGTGCGGACGGCCGATCTGCGCGGCAAGGTGGTCGTCCTCCACTTCATCTACACGTCGTGCCCGGATGTGTGCCCCCTTCATGCCGAGAAGATCGCCGAGATCCAGAAAATGGTGAACGGCACGCCGATGAAGGACCGGGTCAGCTTTGTGACCATCACCACCGACCCGACCAGGGACACGCCGGACGTGCTCAGCAAATACGGGCCGGCGCACGGGCTCGATCCCGTCAATTGGCTGTTCCTGACCACGATGGAGGATCAGCCGGAGGATGCGACCCGCAGACTGGCGGAGGCCTTCGGCCACAAGTTCACGCTGACGGATGATGGTTATCAGATGCACGGCACCATCACCCATGTGATCGACAAGGAGGGCCGCTGGCGGGCGAATTTCCATGGCCTGGATTTCGCGTCGGTCAATCTCGTCACATTCGTCAATGCGCTTACCAACAATGTCGAGCGCCCGCACCATGAGCAGGAAACGGGATGGTGGGCGAAAATCAAGGGCATGTTCTGAGGCATCATTTGCACGTGCCGGCGGTCCGGCGAAACAGAGGGAAGGAGAACCCTGTGACCCACAAGTCCAATCCATTGAGCGGAGCCGTCGGCAAAATGGCCCGTGCCGTCATGCTGGCCGGCGCGACGATCTGGCTCGCGCTCGGTCTCCACAATCAGGCGATCGCCGCGGGCGAGATGTCCCAGGACCAGTTCGACCAGCGCATTCACGACTACATTCTTGCGCATCCCGAGGTGCTCGTGCAGTCGCTGCAGAGCCTCGACGCCCGCCAGCGCGAGGCTGCCGCAAAAGAGGCGAAAGCCGCTTTGACGGACAAGGCGGACGAGATTTTCCGGGACCCGGCGAGCCCGGTCGGCGGCAACGCCGAAGGCGACGTCACCGTGGTCGAGTTCTTCGACTACAACTGCCCCTATTGCCGGCAGGTTGCGCCGATCATGGCGCAAGCAATGGCCGACGATCCGCAGCTCAAGATCGTCTACAAGGAATTCCCGATCCTCAGCACGGATTCCGTATTTGCTTCCAAGGCGGCTCTCGCCGCAGTGCGCCAGGGCAAATACATGGCATTCCACAAGGCCTTGTATGCGGTGCAGACGCGGGTGACCGAAGCGGTCGTGCTGAAGGTGGCTGCCGACGTCGGTCTCGATGTGGCTAAACTGAAGACCGACATGCAGCAGCCCGATATCCAGGCGTCGATCGACCGGAATACGCAACTGGCCCAGGCGCTGAAGATCAGCGGAACGCCAAGCTTCGTCGTTGGCGAGCAGATTTTCCCCGGCGCGACCGACCTCGCAACGATGAAGAAACTGATCGAGCAGGCGAGGACCAGCAAATGAGCCGAATATTTTGCCCAAACCGACGGACGGTTGTTCTGGGGAGCGCCTTTGGCGCCGCTGCGGTCGTGAGCCTGCTCAAGGGGCCGGATTTGGCGATCGCCGCTGAGGATCCCGATCTGGTACGCCGTTTCAGATATCTCAGCCAGAACGGCAACAGCACGTGTTCGACCAAGTTCACGGAATCGATCGCGACCATGCCGGCAACGTCGCGGATCACGGGCTCGTGCTGCAGCCCGATGGAGACGAAGCGCTATGCCGAGCAGGTGAGCGGCCTGGCCAGGTACCGCGAGATTGCGATGATCCCAAGCGATCCGTACGATATTCCGGCCGGCATCGCACAGAAGATGATGCCCTACTACGATGTGAAACTCTCCGGCGAAGAGCAGCAGGCCTACGACTATGCGATGGCCAATTCCAGCGAGAAAGGTCCATGCTGCTGCCAATGCTGGCGCTGGAAAGTGTATGGCGGGCTGGCGAAGTTCCTGATCCGCGAGCACGGTTTCACCGGCAAGCAGGTCGTCGACGTCTGGGATCTCTCAGACGGCTGCGGCGGAGGAGAGTAGAGCCGGGCGACAACTCGGCTGCGGTTCAACAAGCGCTCTCAACCTGTTCTACCTTCTTGAAAGGAGCGCTTGACCTTCCGGTGGCTGGAACCGTCAGGCTCATTGCTAACTTCCGGAGGTCGTTCTCCGGAGGTCGTCCAATGGCGGACCGAACCATGAATGTCGAAAGGCAGCTACTGGCCCTGTCAGAGAGGCATATCGGCAAGGCAGATCAGATGTCGCGGAACACTTGCTGCGGGCGCTGGAGGCGCTGGATTAAAGCCCTGCCCTTTCGGAGTTACCGCGCGGCCAGCATGTTCTGGCCGAAGCCTATTATGAACTCGTTCGTCGATAGCATTGAACGTGCCTTGATTGACCGGCAAGCCACCGCCTTCGTGGGCTGATCGAGTTCGCCTTGACGGGCGTACATGGCGAACTAGTTCCCCTCGCAATCGCCGGTGGCAGCGGCGGCGGGAGGGATGATTGTGATGATGATGGACGGTTCAATGTGGATGATGGGCGGCATGGCGCTCATTTGGGTCCTGGTGCTTGTCACCCTCGTGCTCGCGATCGCGGCGCTGGTCAAATATTTGCGAACCTGACGGCATAGGCAGTCGGGGTCAAAAGAGCAAAAAGGGCGGAAAGTTGTAGTCGTCATCGGAAGCAGCAGCGTCATCGGGTCGGCGTCGGAACTGGTCCGGCCCCTCGGCTCTTAACGTCTGTCGCCTTCGGCCCTCTCAGGAGTGGCAAATCGCCGGCTATGAGGTCTGGATGGCGAAGCGCAAAGACACGGTTATTGTTACCGGCAGCACCGGCTTCATCGGCTCGGCTCTGGTCAACAGCTTCGCCGACCGGTTTGCTCTCGTCGGCCTCGACCGGGCGGCGACGCGTCAGCCGCCGCCGGCCGCGGAGTGCGTCTGCATCGACCTGACATCGGAGGACGCCGTGGCAGCCGGCTTGGCGCGCGTGCGGACGGCCTATGGCGCCCGCCTCGCCTCGGTGATCCATCTTGCGGCCTATTTCGATCTCACAGGCGAACGGAACCCGCTCTACGAAAAGATTACGGTTGGCGGCACCGAGAAGCTCCTGCGCGCTCTGAAACAATTTGAGGTCGAGCAGTTTGTCTTCATGAGTTCGATGCTGGCGCACAAGGGTGGCCGACCGGGCGACATCATCGATGAGGATTGGCCGCTCGAATCGAACCTACCCTACCGCACCTCGAAGATCGAGACCGAGCGCCTGATCCATGAGCAGCACGGGCCTATCCCTGTCGTCTATGCCAGGCCGGCCGGCGTCTATGATGATCTCGGCCGTAACGCATTCCTCGCCAATCAGATTGCGCGTATCTACGAAGAGGATCCGACCGGGCATGTATATCCGGGTGACCTGCGCACCGGGCAGTCGTTCCTGCATCTGGAAGACCTCACCGAGGCGGTGGCGCGCCTTATAGATCGGCGCAAGAAACTTCCCACGGAGCTGGCGCTGCTTCTCGGCGAGCCTGAGGTCATGGGCTACGGCGAACTTCAAGCCGAGATTGGTCGGTTGATCCGCGGCGAGAACTGGGAGACACGGGAGGTGCCGAAGGCGCTCGCCAAGGCGGGTGCCTGGGTCCAACAGGACGTGCTGGGCGAAGAATCATTCGTTCGTCCCTGGATGGTCGATATCGCCGACGACCACTACGCGATCGATATCAGCCGTGCCCGCAATGTCCTCGGCTGGCAGCCCCGGCATTCCCTGCGCGAGACGTTGCCGCGGATCGTCGACGCGCTCAAGGCAGATCCCGCCGGCTGGTATCGGGCCAACAAGCTCAACGCGGCCAAGGTGGCCGGCAGCGGAACAAAAGCGCGAGAGAAAGACAAGGCGTTCGAGGCCAAACACGACAAGATGAAACCCGGACACATGGCCGAGATGGCGGGGATGGGCCAGCAGATGCTGTGGGCTCATTTCCTGGTCATCACGCTTGGCGTGTGGCTCCTCACCAGCCCGCTTCAGTTCGCGCTGTTCGATCCGGCGGCGGCCGGCACTGTGCGTGACGTCACGCAAGAGCGTGGACTGTGGGAACCGGTGCTGCGCAACGCGCTCACCGGCTGGAGCGACATTGTCTCGGGCTTGCTGCTGATGCTGTTTGGCGGGCTCGCACTGTCGCCGCGTTTTTCCTGGGCGCAATGGGGCACGACGATCGCCGGCCTGTGGCTGCTGTTCGCGCCGCTGTTCTTCTGGACGCCGAGCGCCGCCGCCACCATGAACGACACGATCGTCGGCGCGCTGGCCATCGCTTTCTCGGTGCTCGTCCCGATGATGCCGGGCATGAGCCACGAAGGGATGATGGACGAGAGCACCGTTCCGCCTGGCTGGACCTACTCGCCGTCATCCTGGCTGCAGCGCCTGCCGATCATCGCGCTCGGTTTCTTCGGTTTCCTCATCGCCCGCTATCTCACTGCCTACCAGCTCGGCCATGTGGGTGCTGTCTGGGAGCCATTCTTCCTCGGCGGAGACGGCAGGAACGGCACGGAATTCATCATCACATCCGACGTTTCTCGAGCCTGGCCAGTCGCTGATGCCGGGCTTGGCGCCGTGGCCTATATGATCGAAACCCTGATGGGCGCGATGGGCACGGCGACCCGCTGGCGCACCATGCCCTGGATGGTGACCTTCTTCTTCATCCTGGTGGTGCCGCTCGGCGGCGTCTCGATCTTCTTCATCATCATCCAGCCGATCATGATCGGCACCTATTGCACACTGTGCCTCATCGCGGCGGCGGCCATGCTGGTCATGATCCCGCTGACGCTGGACGAGGTGGTCGCCATGGGCCAGTACATGCTGCGCAGCGTGCGGACAGACCGTCCGTTCTGGCGCACCTTTTTCCAAGGCGGGCCGGAGCCGAACGGCGAGGCGGACAAGAACGATCCCGGCTTTTCCGCCGCGCTTGCCGCACAGTCCGCCGCAGCCATTCGCGGTGTCACGTTTCCATGGACGCTGGTCGCATGCTGTTTCGTCGGCGGTTGGCTGATGGTCTCGCGGCTGGTCTTCGGCACGGCCGGCGCCATTGCAAACAGCGATCACCTCTCGGGCGCCATGATCATCACGATCGCGGTCTGCGCCATGGCCGAGGTGGCACGGCCATTGCGTTTCCTCAACCTGCCGTTCGGGTTATGGCTGATCGCAGCGCCCTGGCTGCTCGACGGCGCGACCAGAGGTTCGACATTGAACAATGCCGTCGCAGGGCTAGTTGTGATCGGCCTCAGCCTGCCTCGGGGGCGCCGAAGCAAGGAGCACTACGGCTCATGGGACCGCTATGTCGCCTAGACGAAGCCTGGAACCGGCTTGGTCTTGCCGCTCAGTTGCGCGCCCAGCGTCAGGGCCTGCGGGAAATTCTGGACGATCGCCGCCATCAAGGTGGCGCTGCCGGGGCGAAGGGCAATTCCGGCAACGGCCGCGGCGGCGTAGACCCGTGTCGAAAACAGTCTTTTCCAGGCCGCCTCGTAGCGTCTGGCGGCAGCCTCGCGCCCTGGTCGGCCACTTGGCGCGTATGCGAGTTCGCAAGCCAGCAGCCAGCCGGACTGAAGCGCCATCGAGATGCCCTCGGCGATGACAGGATGAGACTCTCCGGCTGCATTGCCGACGCGAAAGATGTCCCCTTCGTAGCACGAGCGAATTCCCGGCCGGATCGGACCTGCGGCAAGCCACGGACCGTCGAGGAGAGCCGGTTCCAGGGCGTCCCGCACGCCCCGGCATGAATTCAGGAGATGCCGGGAGACCGCATCGGCGGCCGACACGTGGCTCCGTTGTTTGGGGCCATATTGTTTACGCAGCCGCGCGAGCATATCGCGCCGGATGCAGCACGAGATCGACAACCGGCCATGATCCGCCGAAACCATGCCGCCGTAGCCGCCGGGAAAGGCCAGCAGAGGCATCAAATCCGGCGCCAGCGACGACCCGGTGAAATGCGCCTTGAAGCCGAGCAGGTCCGACGGCCGATTGGCCTTTGCGAGCTGGCTGGGCAATGGTCCCGGTTCCCACGAGCCGTGTGCGGCGACAATCACCGGCGCTCGCAATATCGCCGCTTCATCCCCGGCCTGAATTCGCACCCTTTGCATCTCACCGTCCGGCTCGATGGCGACGGCGCGGCAGGGTTGAAAGATTTCGACACCCGCCGATCGCGCCGCTTGCAAAAGCAGAGAGTCGAGAATGTCCCGGCCGAGCGCCCGGCCGAAGCTGTCTTTCCCACGAGGCCCAGCTCCTGCACGTGGCATTGCCGCCTCGACGCAGGTCTCGCCGGAAAACAGGCCGACGCGGCGGATATCGGGGCCCGCCTTGGCACGCCAGGCATCGCCGATCTCCAGCCGGTCGAGAAGCGCAAGATTGCTTGCCGAGATGTATTCGCCGCAGACCTTGCGGCGCGGAAATGCGGTCTTTTCCACAATTGCCACGGCCCATCCGCGCCGGGCCAGCGTGAGCGCGACGGAGGTGCCCGCCGGGCCGGCACCAATGACGATCGCGTCATGGGTCGACAATCGCGTCATGGCTCGACTCTGGCACTGGCGCCGACGAAGATGTGGGAGAACAGGCCGGCGCGCCGCTCCTCGACCGGTTTGCCGTTGGCCGCAAGCCAGAGACGGGAAAGCTCGCTGCCGCGAAAGCCGGCACGCACGCTTTGCGCCGCGTCGTTTCGTGTGACGTCGTTGGCGCCGATTGCCGGCAGAAGACGGGTCGCGGCCAGCGGCAGTTTCGCCCGCAGCGGCTCTGTCGCGATGAGCAACGGGGCTTTCGGCCTGATCAGCGAAAACAGACGCACGAGCTGCGCATCGTCGAGGTGATGCAGGAACAGATTGACGGTGACGGCGTCGAACGGCGCACCCTCGATCTTTCCTGCCCAGTCGAAGACATCGGCGGTGACGCCTTCGGCCTTCCATCCCAGCCTGTCAAAATCATCGCGCAATTGCGTGGTGACGAGGTCGACGCGGTCGAGCATCACCAGTTCGACCCCGGGCCAATGCCCGGCCATGCGCCGCGCCACCGCCAGCATGAAGGAGCCATCGCCGGCGCCGATCTCCAGAATGCGGCGTGGCGGCGTTGGCACGAACCTCCTGAGCAACGACGTTATGATCGGCACCTGAAACATCAGCATATTGATGCGCCGAAGGTCGCGGCGCGCGGCCAGCGCTCGCGGATCTTCGGCCGCAAGTCCGTCGAGGATTTCCGGCGCAAGCTGCCGGTGCTCCAGGCCGCTCATGACACCGTTCGAAAGAGCATGGTTTCGGCCGTCAGCCCGGGTCCGAACGACATGCCGCAACCGAGCAGGCCGGGTGGCGCCTTCAACATCTCCTTCATCACGAACATGACGGTCGCCGACGACATGTTCCCGTATTGGCGCAACACCTCGCGCGATGGTTCCAGCGCGGTGGGCTCCAGTTTCAAGGCCCTTTCGACGGCGTCGAGCACCGAACGTCCACCCGGGTGTACGGCCCAAAGGTCGATGTCTTCCGTCGGCCGGCCGCCGAGCATGGCGGCCTGGCTGTTCCGCAACGCCTCATGAATCGCTGCCGGCACCTGGCCGGAAAGAACCATTTCGAAGCCGTGGTCGCGAATATTCCAGCGCATCAGATCCCGCCGCTTCCTCGCCACCAGACAGTGAAAGCTGTCGAGCTCGATGCCGGCCGGCTCGGCGGTGACGAGCGTGGCCGCGCAGCCGTCGCCCCAGATGCAGAACGACAGCAGTTTTTCCAGTTCGGTGGTTTCGCGCAGATGCATCGTGCAGAGCTCGATATTGACCAGCAGGATCTTGGCCTGCGGGTCCGAGCGGACGATGTGACGGGCCAGCTTGAGGCCGTTGATCGCCGCGTAGCACCCCATGAACCCGATCATCGTGCGTTCGACACTATCGGGCAGCCCGCAACGCGCGATCAGCTCCAGATCGATGCCCGGCGCCGAAAAGCCGGTGCAGGTGGTGACGATCAAATGGGTGATGCGGGAAGCGTCATCGCCAAGCTGCAATCCGTCGATGCCCTTTTGTGCCAGAACAGGTGCAGCATCGTCGAACATCGCCATTCTCATGGCCGTTCCGGGAAACGCGCCCCGGATGAAGGTCCCGGCCAGGTCGGCAGTTGGTCCTTCTGGGTCGGACGCCGGCGCAAAGCAGGAATAGCGGTGCTCGATGCCGGCAAGATCGGCCATGCGTTCGAAAATCCTCCGGCGATCGGCCGCGAGCATGGAGGCCGCGAAACGCAGGTAGAATTGATGAACCTCGTACTCCGGCACCGCTGTCGCGATCCGGTTGATATAGGCCTTGACGGGCATGTTCTGTCTCCTCGGCGTCTGCACGGTGTTGCGTCGAGCCAGCGCCGGAGGGTCTTTGCTCATCGGCACCCGGTGTCGAACACCGGGTTTTGAGCACTGTTCGGTAAAAACGTTTCCGAGGACCGATTTCTTCCCGAAGGTTCAGTGTGTGCTGGCAGGCAAACGGTTGGAGCGGGCGGGCGGTTGCGTCCAAAATCGCCACATCATGTTGACCTTCCATCTACTGGAAGGTCTATTTCCTCCAATAAAGGAGATTTCCGCCATGAACATCGGCGTCGCATCCGAAAAATCCGGCCTGCCGGCCAAGACGATCCGTTACTACGAGGATATCGGGCTCTTGCACCCGGCCCGGACGGACAATGGCTATCGCGATTACTCGACGGCCGATATTCACCGGCTGCGCTTCCTGCAGCGCTCGCGAAGCCTGGGGTTTTCGGTCGACGAATGCCGCCAGCTGCTGTCGTTGTACCAGGACAGGGAACGTGACAGCGCCGACGTGAAGGCGATCGCGAAAGCCAAGCTGGTCGAGATCGACAGGAAGATCGCCGAACTGGTCGGATTGCGCGGCTTGCTTCACCAATTGGTCAGTCACTGCCACGGCGACGAGCGGCCGGATTGCCCGATCATCGACGAGCTGGCAGGACAAGGCGTCGCCCAGTGAGGTGGATTGAAAATCGGAGCGGCTGACGTGCAAACTTCGCTGTCATGCCGGCTTGTGCTGCCGCACGACCTTCCATTCATGCCAGATCAGCACCATGACGACAGCATCGAATACGGTCAGGACAAGCAGGCCGAACGAATGGGTGTAGGAGTAGCGGTAGACTTGGTAGATCATAAATGCGCCCAGCGCCGCAAGCGATGCCGGATACGACCACAGCTTGCCTCTCAAAAGCCCGACAACGAGCAGCAGTTTTATCAGGCCGTGGCTAAGCAGGTAGAAGGCATAAAACTCCTTGCTGGCGACGGAAAAGTGGCTTGCCATCTGCGACAGATAGCCAGCTATGAAATCGTTCGGATCTTCGATCAATTCCTCTTGGGTGAATGTATTGACCCAGGAGGCAATGGCGTCGGTGGTGACGACATAAAGCAGTATCCCGCCGACGCATTCGATCAGAGCATGCAAACCCTTGAGCCAGACGCTGAGTTCGAAAATCTGATGGATGCGGCGTTCATCGATGGGCTTCAAAATCCACCTCACGTTCAATCACGGAAACCGAAGACAAATGGATGCAGCTTTAACCCACTGGATCAACACCGCGGCCGGCATTAATCCCTCTCTTGATAGAGTAATGATCGCCCTATCACAAATCGGCGTTCCGCTGATGGTGCTGGCTGTCGCTCTGCAATGGTGGGCCAAAGTCGACCGTTTTCATGTGCGTCATGCGGCCTTGTCCGCGGGCCTGGCTTTCCTGCTTGGCCTTGCGATCAATCAGTTCATTTTGCTGTTCGTCCACCGGCTGCGGCCCTACGATGCCGGCGTGACGCATCTGCTGATTGCGCCCAGCGCCGACTGGTCGTTTCCCTCCGACCACGCGACAGCGAGCTTTGCGGTTGTTGCGGCTTTTGCAATGCAAGGTCTGCCGCGCCGGACGCTGGCCCTCTCCATCATGGCATTGCTGATCTGCTGGTCGAGAATTTATATCGGCACCCACTATCTCACCGACGTGATAGGGGGTGCCATCACTGGCGTCTTAGGTGCCGTTGTGGTCCGATTGGCCTATCGCGAGAACTCCCGACTGGACAGTCTGGTCACAAGAATTCTCTAGCTCCTCATGTGCCAACGATGAGACGAGCAGCTATCATAGCGGTCCTGTCGCTTGCCTGCGCCTCTGTCGTGCTCGCCGCCGCCCATTCGGGTCGTGATGCGGTCATCCAGGCTCGCCAGGCCTCGATGAAGGAAATGGCCGCGGCGGCAAAGGCGATCGCCGGGATGTTCGACGGCAAGCAGGCGTACGACGCCGCAGCCTTCAAGGCGGCGGCCGAGACCATCCGCGCCCGCACCGGCCCTGCCCTGATTGCCGAATTCCCCAGCGCGACATTGGGCGCGCCTTCAGGCGCCAGGCCGGATATCGACCCCGCCCGCGCGGAGTTCGATGAGCTGGCTCGCCACATCGGGACGCTGGCCAGCGCCTTGGCCTCCGACGCCGAGCGGGCGCCGCCGCGCATCACCGACGACATGAGAATGGGTTCCGGCCTGGCGATGGGCGGTGGCAGCCTGCTTGGCAAGCGACCATCCCTCGCGGAAGCCGATCCCACTAAATTGCCGGCGGAGCACCTCCTGCATCTCATCTTGCAGGATTGCTCGAGCTGCCATTCGAAGTTCAGGCAAAAGGTCGAGTGATAGCGTCAGCTTCGCTGCAGCTGACCCGCCACGAAATTGCGCCAGCCGCCGAAATGCGAAATCTCCTTTGCATCGGTGAGGCCGGCACTTTCGACGAGGAAGCCTTTCGGCGAAGTTCCGTCATCGAGCAGAAGCGTGCCGATGCCGAGCGGCGGCGGGATCGCGGCAACAAAACGGCCGAAGGCTTGTGGCGAGAGCCGCCAGACTTCAACCTCGATCGCTGCGCCCTTGCCGTTGCAGATCCGTTCGAGCCCCGGTCGCGGCACCGACTGGCCGGCGAGCGCATAAAGCCGATAGAGCGGCGCCGTTCTTGCAGCCCGGGCGAACATTGCGCCGAGCTGCTGCAGCTGGCCGTTCAGCGCCATCCCCGACAGATGCGCGCCGACCACCGCCAGCTCGATCGTGCCCTCGTCCACGTCGACGCGAACATCGCCACGCGGCAGCGGCCAGCCTGTAGCGCCCAGCGCAAGGCCGCTTGCCGCATGGACATCGCGCGCAAGCGACGCCGGCAGATGGTCCTTGCCCGCCGCGGCAAGCAAGGTGACGCTCATCGGCAGACCGTCGCTGCGGGTTCCGCTCGGCACGGCAATGCCGCACATGTCGAGCAGATTGACGAAGTTGGTGTAGGTGCCGAGCCGGCTGTTGGTGACGATCGGATCGGCCAGCACCGCTTCGACTGTGTAGTGCGTCGGCGCGGTCGGCACGCAGAATAGGTCGACCGAGGCGATGACCGGCGCAAGCCTGGCCTTATAGCCTTGCAGGGCATAGAGCCCGTTGAAAGCGTCCGCGGCGGAAAGTTTTCGCGCACCGCCGATGATCTGCCGCGTCACCGGATGCATGGCGGCCTCGTTGGCATCCATGAAGTCCCTGATCGCGGCGTAACGCTCGGCTACCCAGGCGCCTTCGTAAAGCAGGTTGGCGGTGGCGTAGAAATCGGCGAACGGGATTTCCACCAGCTGGCAGCCCAGCGTCTCCAGCGAGGCAAGGGCGGCCTCGAAACCCGCCTGCATCGCCTCGTCGCCGAAGAAGGTCCAGTCGGTCTTGGCCGGCACGCCGACAGTCAGCACCGGCGGGCGCGCGGCAAGGCCCTGGACGCCGGGGTCACGCGAATAGGGGTTGGCGTCGTCCTTTGCCGCCGCCGCCTCGAACACGCGGTAGGCGTCATCGACGGTGAGCGCGAAGACCGAGATGCAGTCGAGCGTGCGGCAGGCCGGCACGACGCCGGCGGCTGATAGCGCGCCGACGCTCGGCTTCAGCCCGACGATGTTGTTGAGGCCAGCGGGTATGCGCCCCGAACCGGCGGTGTCGGTGCCGAGCGCGAAGGAGACGATGCCGCGCGCCGTCGCCACGGCCGAGCCGCACGAGGAACCGCCCGGCACCAGTTTCGGGTCGATCGCATTCCTCGGGATTGGATAGGGCGTGCGAACGCCGACCAGGCCGGTGGCGAACTGGTCGAGATTGGTCTTGCCGACAACCAGCGCGCCGGCGGCCTTGAGCCGCGCGACGACGGTGGCGTCTTTCGCCGGCAAGTAGGCATATTCCGCACAAGCCGCCGTGGTCGGCATGCCGGCGACGTCGATGTTGTCCTTGACCGCGAATGGCACGCCCCACAGCGGCTTTGCCGCGGGATCGAACGGGCCGAGCTTTTCCGCCTCGGCAAGCAACGCCGCCCTGCTCGCCAGATGGATGAAGATGCCGGGGTCATCGGCCGCCGCGAGCCGCGCATGGACCATATCGATCACCTCGCCAATGCCGACGCCGGCCTGATAGGCGGCGTGCAAGCTCGCTATATCGAAGCGGATGTCGCTCATTTGGCCTCGTCCAGAATGACTACCGGCAGGTTCCACTGGATGAGCACCACGCAGCCATCCTTCGTCCACACCGAATGCTCGGTTCCAACCGGGTTCAGGATCACGCTGCCCGCGGCATGATCGCCGTTCTCGTCGCTCTGCGTGCCTTCCAGCACGATGATCGTCTCCAGCCCGGCATGGCGATGACGCGGCACGCTGGCGCCAGCCCGGTAATTCAGGATGGCGACCGACGGTTCCGTCGGTCCGCCCTTGAGCAGCCAATGCGCCGTAATGCCATCGCGGAAAGGCTCGAACGGCAGATCGCGCCAGCCACCATTGAGGAGGCCGGCAAAGGCAAGGTTAGGCATTGGCAATCCCCTCGAGCACCTGGTCTGTCGTCGCCGTCCAGCCGACGATCGCGCCCTGTGCCCTGATCATCGCCAGGGCGGCCGCCTTGAACTCGGCAAAATAGCTCTCGGTAGCATCCTCGGCCAGCAGGCATTCATAGCCGCGGTCGTTGGCCTCGCGCATCGTCGTCTGCACGCAGACCTCCGTCGTCACTCCGGCAAAGACCAGTTGCTGTGCGCCGAGCCGCTTCAGGTCATCGCCGAAGCTGGTGGCATAGAACGCGCCCTTGCCCGGCTTTTCGATGACGATCTCGCCAGGCAGTGGCGCAAGTTCATCGAGGATCGCCGTTCCCGGCTCGCCGACGATCAGCACGCGACCCATCGGCCCGACATCGCCGATCCGGATCGACGGATTGCCGCGATTGCGCTTGGCCGGCGGCAGATCCGAAAGGTCTGCCTTGTGGCACTCCATCGTGTGGATCACCGGCAGGCCGGCGGTGCGAAACCCCTCGATCAGCCTCTTCACCGTCGGCACGATCGCCGTGACTCGGCTGACGTCATTGCCGAGGCTGGCGCCGAAGCCGCCGGGTTCGGCGAAGTCGCGCTGCATGTCGATGACGACCAGCGCCATCGCCTCAGGCTTGAAGGCGAACGGAAACGGCAGCGCCTCGATCTCCGCCATCAGTGATGTCCCGCCATGTGCTCGCCGATCGTCTGCACGCTCGCCTGCGCGATCGGCGTCTCGTAGACCAGCGCGCCGTCCGACATGACGAAGATGCGGTCCGAGAGCTCGAGCAGCTCATCAAGGTCCTCCGACATAAGGAGCACCGCGGCGCCGGCATTGCGCGCCTTCATGATGCGGGCGCGTATTTCGGCGACGGCGGAGAAGTCGAGACCGAAGCAGGGGTTCGACACGATGAGCAAATCGACCTCGCCGGTCAGTTCCCGCGCCAGCACCGCGCGCTGCACATTGCCGCCCGAGAGCGACGAAATCGGCGAAGCGAGCGAGGCCGTCTTGACCTTGAACTGTTCGACCAGACGGGCCGCGTAGTCCCTGATCGCGCTCATCCTGATCCAGCTGACCGGCTTGCCGGCCTCGTTGAGGTCGAAGGTCCGGAAGGCCATGTTTTCCGCCACCGTCATCTTCGGCGCGCAGGCATTGCGCAACGGCTCCTCCGGAATGAAGCGGACATTGAGCGTGCGCGCCTCGCTGCGGCTGGCACCATAGGGCGAGCCTTTCACCAGAATGTCGCCGCAATTGCGCGCCCGCTGTCCGGCAAGGACTTCGAGAAACTCCTTCTGGCCGTTGCCGGAGATGCCGGCAACGCCGACGATCTCGCCGGACTTCACATCGAACTCGCCGATGTCGATGGTTTTCAAGCCGGTGCGGTCGGGCGCCTTTAGCGACTTTACCGTCAGCACCTGTCTGGCGCCGGCCGGCACCGGGGCGCGGCTGTCGAGTGCGGCGATCGGTTGGTCGCCGATCATCATCGCCGCCATCTGCTTGTGGGAAAGTTCGGAGACCTTTCCGGTTCCGGTCAGCCTGCCCTTGCGCAGCACGGTGATATCGTCGGCAAAGGCCGTCACCTCGTGGAATTTATGCGAGATCATCAGCACGGTGAGGTCGCCGGTCCTGGTCATGTCGCGCACCAGGCCAAGCACTTCGTGTGCCTCGCCGGGAGTGAGCACCGAAGTCGGCTCGTCGAGCACCAGGAAACTGCGGCCGAGATAGAGCTGCTTGATGATTTCGAGCTTCTGCTTCTCGCCGGCCGCAAGTTCCGCCACCTTGACGTCGAGCGGCAGCTTGAACGGCATACGCTGCATGAATTGCGCAAGTGCGGCGCGCTCCTTGCGCCAGTCAATGACGCCGGGCACCTTCTCGCGCGAAATGACCAGGTTCTCCGCGCCGGTCAGCGACGGGACGAGCGTGAAATGCTGGTAGACCATGCCGAGCCCCAATGCCGAGGCATCCTTCGGACTGGCGATCGCGACCTCGCGGCTATCAACCAGCATGTCGCCGGCGGTCGGATGGTAAAAACCCATCATGCATTTGACCAGCGTCGATTTGCCGGCGCCGTTTTCGCCGAGCAGCGCATGGAACGATCCCGCCGGCACCTTGATCGAGACGTCGTCCAGCGCGGTGAAGGCGCCGAAGCGCATGGTCATGCCGATGGTCTCGACGCCGACGGCTTTCTTACCGATGCTTCCGCTCAAGATCGTGTCCTCACGGCAGCTGCGCGACGAAGGATGCCGAGTTCGACACCACGCCGAACACCCCGCCCTGCATCTTGATCATCTTGATCGCCGCGAGATGGTTGCCGTAGTCGGTTGCGCCGCAGCAATCCTCCAGCATCACGCATTCGAAGCCGCGATCGTTGGCCTCGCGCATCGTCGTGTGGACGCAGACATCGGTGGTGATGCCGGTCAGCACGATGTTTTCGATGCCGCGCTGGCGCAGGATCAGCTCGAGGTCGGTGGCGCAGAACGAGCCCTTGCCCGGCTTGTCGATGATCGGCTCGCCAGCCGCCGGATAGAGGTCGGGGATGATGTCCCAGCCGGGTTCGCCGCGCACCAGGATGCGCCCGCAAGGCCCGGGGTCGCCGATGCCGGCATTGATGCGGCGCGAGCGCCAGCGCTTGTTGGCCGGCAGGTCGGCGAGATCGGGCCGATGGCCCTCGCGCGTGTGGATGATGGTGTAACCCTTGGCCCGCATGGCTGAGAGCACCGACTTGATCGGCTCGATCGGCGCCCGCACCAGCGAAAGATCGTAGCCCATATGATCGACATAGCCGCCCGGCCCGCAGAAATCGGTCTGCATGTCGATGATGATCAATGCCGTATTGTCCGGCCGCAGCTCGCCATTATAGGGCCATGGATAGGGGTCGGCATCGATGTAGCGCTGGGTGATCTCGGCTCTGGCGTTCATCGAAAAAACTCCAGTCATTTGGTGATCGACAACTCGCCCGGCGCGCCGGCAAGCGAGCGGTTCGGCGACGAGGTGGCGATCATGATGATGAGCGTGAGGATGTAAGGTGCGGCGTAGAAGAGATAGTAGCCCTGCGTCACCCCGACCGACTGCAACGCCGGGCCCAGCGCGCCGGCGCCGCCGAACAATAGTGCCGCGGCAAAGCAGCCAAGCGGGTTCCAGCGCGCGAAGATGACCAGCGCCACCGCCATCAGCCCCTGCCCCGACGAGATGCGTTCGGTCCAGCTGCCGGGATAATAGAGCGACAGATAGGCGCCGCCGATGCCGGCGAGCGCACCGCCGACGCCTGTCGCAAGCAGGCGCACGGTGTTGGGATTGAGGCCCATGGCCCGCGCCGCATCGGAGCTGTCGCCGACGACGCGCACGATCAGGCCGGCGCGGGTGTTGCGGAAGGCCCACCACAGGAACAGCGCAAGTGCGGCCCCGATCAGGAACAGCACATTGACGTTGAGCGCCGCCTGCACCTGCGGGATATCCGACCAGCCACCGAAGGCGATGGCCGGCAGGTCTGGTGCCGAGGGCTGGATGAACGGCTTGCCGAAGAAGAAGGCGAGACCGGAGCCGAACAGCATCAGCGCGATACCGATGGCGATGTCATTCACCCCGCGGAATTTGCAGATCCAGCCATGGAACAGCCCGAAGCAAAGACCGGCACCTGCGGCAGCCAGCAGGCCGAGCCATGGCGAGCCGGTCATCACTGCGACCGCATAGGCGGTCATTGCGCCGAAGACCAGCGTGCCTTCGAGGCCGAGATTGATGCGGCCTGAGCGCTCCGTAATGGCTTCGCCGAGCGAGACGAAGATGAACGGCGTCGAAACGCGGATGGCGCCGCCAAGGATGGCGAGCGGCACGCCCCACAGGCCGATCTCGGTCGCGTTCATCAGGAGCCTCTCTTCCACAGATCGGGATTGAAGACCTTGAAGCGGCCGTAAAAAGTTTCGCTGAACAGGATGACCACGAAGAGCATGCCTTGCAGCACCAGCACGGTGGCGTCGGGCAGGTCCATGCGGCGCTGGATCAGCCCGCCCGAAGCGCCGATGCCACCGAGCAGGAAAGCGACCGGGATGATGGCGAGCGGATTGTGGCGGGCAAGGAAGGCGACGAGGATGCCGGTATAGCCGTAACCGGCGGCGAGCGAGGCGTTGGCGCTGCCTTGCACGGCGCCGACCTCCAGCATGCCGGCTAGCCCGGCAAAGCCGCCGGCGAGCCCGGTGAAGCCGACGATCAGCGGCCCGACGGCAAGTCCTTGTACCTGGGCTGCCCTGACATTGCCGCCGGCGACGCGGGCGGCAAACCCCCAGCGCGTCTTTTCGATCAGCAGCCAGGACAGGACGCAGGCGAGAATGCCGACGACCAGGCCCCAGTGCACGTCCATGCCTGGAATGTTGCCGATGCGGTAGGCATCCGCCAGCGGCTCGGTCGAGGGTTTGTTGAGCGAGGCCGGATCGCGCAGCGGCCCTTCGACCAGATGGTTCATCAGCGCGATGGCGATATAGGCCATCAGCAGGCTGGAGATGGTTTCGTTGACGGCGCGGTAGTGGCGGAGTGCGCCGACGGCACCGATCCAGATGCCGCCGGCGACCACGCCCGCCACGCCCATCAGCAGGATGACCAGAAAAGCCGGCGCGCCATTCGCCGCGACGCCGATGGCGGCGGCGGCAACGCCGCCCAGCACGATCGCGCCTTCGCCGCCGATGACGACAAGGCCGAGCCGGGCCGGCAGCGCCAAGCAGAGCGCTGCCAGCAAAAGCGGTGCTGCCCGCGACAGCGAGTTCTGGATCGAGAACCACGAGCCGAAGCCGCCGCGCCACATCGTCTCGTAGAGTTGCACCGGCGATTTGCCGACCAGCGCGATGAACAGGCTGAACAGCGCCATGCCGACGATCAGCGCCGCAAGCGGGATGACAAAGGCTTCCGCCCGCCGCGCCGCCCATTCGAGCGCCGCCTGATAATTCCTGGCGCCAAACAGCGCCGGTGCGCCCGCAGTGCTGACCGTGTCTGCCATGGCCCGTCTCCGATCCGGTTCAGGCGGTCGAACCGACGACGCCCTCGACCAGATAGTCCATGCTTTCGAGCTCGAGCGCGGTCTCGACGAAGGCCTGGCCTTCGGTCGCCACGACGACGCCCTTGTTGCTCTTCAGCGGACCCTTGATGACCGAAAACCCGCCTTTCATCATTTCGGCCAGCGTGCCGTCGAACTGCTTGCGGGCGGCATCGCCGACGGCGGGGCCGAGCGGGCTCATCTTGACGAAGCCGTCGGCAAGGCCGCCGCGCGTGAAGTTGGGCAGCGGCGCGCCGGCCACCAGATCGTCGACGAACATCTTGTAGACCTTGGCCCAGTTCCATTCCGCGCCGGTCAGGTATTTTTCCGGCGCCAGCGGGCTCTGGTTGGCATGATAGCCGCAGATGAAGGCGCCACGCCCGGCCGCAGTCTCGACCACCACCTTGGGGCTGTCGACATGACAGGTGATGACGTCGGCGCCCTGGTCGACCAGCGCATTGGTGGCCTCCGCCTCCTTGACCGCCAGCGACCACTCGCCGGTGAAGATCACCTGGCAGGTGATGGTCGGGTCGACCGAGCGCGCGCCGAGCAGGAAGGAATTGATGTTGAGCAGCACCTGCGGGATCGGCTTTGCCGCGACGAAGCCGAGCTTCTTGGTCTTGCTGGTGTGACCGGCGACGACGCCGTTCAGATACTGGCCCATGCCGATATAGCCGAAATAGGAACCGGCATTCATCGGATGCTTGTCCTTGTTCCACATGCCACCACAATGGCGGAACTGCACGTCGGGGAATTTCGCGCACATGGCGAGCATGTGCGGATCGAAATAGCCGAACGAGGTCGGGAAGATCAGCGACGCACCGTCGAGATTGATCATCGATTCCATCGTCTTCTGAACGTCGACCGTCTCCGGCACGTTCTCCTCCTCGACGACGGAAATTCCTTCGATCCCCTTCAGCGTGGCGGCCCCTTCGGCATGCGCCTGGTTGTAGCCGTAGTCGTCCTTTGGCCCGACATAGATGAAGCCGACGGTGGCCGTCGCGGCGAAGGCCCTGCTGATCGGAAACGATGCGGACGCAAGGCCGAGCGCCGCTCCGGCGGCGGAGGTTTTGAGCAGGTCGCGGCGGCTAAGCATGAATCTCTTGGACATTGAATGCTCCCTCTGTGGGGCCTTTGGGGCCGGTTAACATCTCAATGAAAGAAGTGTATGCAATCAGCATGCCAGTTTCAGAAATGAGATTTATTCAGTAATATCAATGAGTGTTCCGATGTGGACTGCACAAAGCCGGAGCAATTGCATACACTTTTTGCCTCCAAAATCGCCAATTTGACATGAAGGCTAAAACATAGGCATACAGAGATGCGGAGGAATCGAAGCCGGTGAGTGGCTTACGGCTCTAGCGAAAAGACTGGACGGAGGAGACGTGTCGGGAAAGCGCAATTTGATCAGGTCGGGCACGACCGTCGATCAGATGGTGAGGGCGATCAGCGACCGGATCGTCACCGGTTTCCTGCGCCCGGGCGAAAAGCTCGACGAGGCCTCGCTCGCCGCCCGCTTCGACGTCTCACGCACGCCGATCAGGGAAGCGCTCAGCCGGCTCAGCGCCATGGGGCTGGTCGAAAGGCGGCCGAACCGCGGCGCCACCGTCGCCGTGGTGACGCAGGAGCACCTCGCCTCGATGTTCGAAAGCATGGCCGAGCTTGAAGCGATCTGCGCGCGGTTCTCGGCCGAGCGCATGACCGCTGGCGAGCGCCGCACGCTGGAGGCCGAACACCAGGCCTCGGCGCGCTTCGTGCAGCTCGGTGCCGAAGAAGAGTATGAGCTTTTCAACACCGAATTCCACACCCGGCTCTATCGCGGCGCCCACAGCAAGCACATTTATGAACTGACCGTCATGACCCGCGGCCGCCTGGCGCCGTTCCGGCGCGCGCAATTCATGCTGCCCGGGCGGCTGGCCCAGTCCTGGCAAGAACATGACGCCATCGTCACCGCAATCATGCGCGGCGACAGTGCGGCGGCCGGAACAGCCGCCAAGGATCATGTCTCGATCGTCAGCGAGGCGAGCGCCGTCTTTGCGATCGGCGATCGCCCCAAAGGCAGGACCGAGCCGTTCCCGACATCGGCTTCCTAACCGTCAATCGACCAGCACGGCGACCACGGCAGCGCAGTCGCCGGCCTTGACCAGCCCCGGAAAATGCCGCGCCGCCAACAGACCGGACATTTTGGCCCGGATCTCCTGCGGAGCGCCGCCGGTGCGGCCTATGGAATGGATACGTGCCAGCACCTGGTTCTCTGCCACCGGCTCGCCGAGATCGATCATGGTTTCGATCATCCCGTCGTCCTCGGCGAACGAGAAGCAATCGCCGGACGGCATGTCGAGCCAGCGGGTTGGCTGCATCTCGACCGCGCCGGCGACGATGCCGGCATGGCGCAGCACATTGAGCACGCCGCGACGTGCGATCCGCACCGTTTCCGCGCGCGAAGTCCCGCCGCCGCCAAGCTCTGTGGTGATGAACAGCTTGCCCATCTCTTCGGCGGCAGTGTCGAACATGCCGACCGCGTCGATCTCCAGCATTTTCATCGACCATGGTGCGGAGAAGGCTTCAACCGCAGCGAAACCCTTCGCTTCCAGCACCTTGTCGGGCCGGATGTGGGCGGCGCAGAACGGCACGAAGTCGAGCGTCTTGCCGCCGGAGTGGAAGTCGAGCGCGATGTCTGTACGGGGCAGAAGCTCGCGCTGGAAATAATCAGCGATCTTCTCGGTCACCGTGCCGTCGGGCCGGCCGGGAAAGCTGCGGTTGAGATTGCCCTTGTCGATCGGCGAGGTGCGCGTGCCGGCGCGGAACGCCGGATAGTTCATCGCCGGCACGATGATGATCGTGCCGCTGACTTGCTTCGGGTCGAGCGTACGGGCGAGGTCATAGAGCGCCAGCGGCCCCTCGTACTCGTCGCCATGATTGCCGCCGGTGAGCAATGCGCTCGGCCCCTTGCCGTTGCGGATGACGCAGATCGGGATCATCACCGATCCCCAGGCGGAATCGTCGCGGCTGTAAGGCAGGCGCAGGAAACCGTGCTGCACGCCGTCGCGCTCGAAATCGACGGTCGGCGTGATCGGTGACGGGCGAAGGCTGGACATCGGGCTCAATTCTTCACCACCAGTTTGCGCGGCACATTCGCCAGGCACTCGACGCCCGTCTCGGTGATCAGGATGGATTCGGTGATTTCCAGCCCCATCGTCTCAAGCCACAAGCCGGTCATGAAATGGAAGGTCATACCGGGCTTCAACTCGGTGCGGTCGCCTGGACGCAGGCTCATCGTGCGCTCGCCCCAGTCAGGCGGATAGGAAAGCCCGATCGGGTACCCGGTGCGGTTGTCCTTGACGATGCCGTACCGCTTCAGCACCGCGAAGAAGGCGTTGGCGATGTCCTCGCATGTGTTGCCGGGCTTGGCGGCGGCAAGTCCCGCCTCCATGCCTTCCAGCGTCGCCTTTTCGGCATCGAGGAATTCCTGCGTCGGTTTACCAAGGAACACGGTCCGCGACAGCGGGCAGTGATAGCGGTTGTAGCAGCCGGCGATCTCGAAGAAGGTGCCCTCGCCCGATTTCATCGGCCGGTCGTCCCAGGTCAGATGCGGCGCCGATGCGTCGGCGCCCGACGGCAGCAGCGGCACGATCGCCGGATAGTCGCCGCCGATGCCGTCGACGCCGCGCGTGCCGGCATCGTAGATCTCGGCGACCAGGTCGCATTTGCGCATGCCGACCTCGATCTTGTCGACGATGCGCTGGTGCATCGCTTCCACGATGCGGGCGGCCTTGCGCATGTAGTCGATTTCGGTCGGGCTCTTCACCGCGCGCTGCCAGTTGACGAGTGCCGTGGCGTCGACGAAGCGGGCATTGGGTAAGTGCTTCTGCAGCGCTGCGAAGGCAGCGGCCGAGAACCAGTAATTGTCCATCTCGACGCCGATGCTGAGCTTGCCCCAGCCGCGATCGGAGAGCACGCTGGACAGAAAATCCATCGGATGGCGCTGGGTCGACTGCACATAGTGGTCGGCATAGCCGACGATGTTGTCGTGCGCGAGATAGGCGGTGCGCTTGGCGCCGTTGGCGTCCTGGCCGCGCCCGTACCACAGCGGCTCGCCCGACGGCGGCACGATGACAGCCTGATGCACATAGAACGACCAGCCGTCATAGCCGGTCAGCCAGGCCATGTTGGACGGATCGCTGACGACGAGCAGATCGACGCCCTTGGCCTCCATCGCCTTCCGCGTCTTGGCGAGGCGCTCCGCATATTCGCCGCGCGAGAATTTCAAGTTGGGCTGCATTGTTCTTGGTCCTCGTTTGTTGGGCCTTGCGGCCAGCATCAGCTTTCGAAAATCGTACCGGTCTTGGCCGCACGCGCACGGTCGCGGGCGAGCGTGGCGATCGCCGTGTCCTGCACGCCGGTGCCGGTCAGGTCGGCAATGGTGATGTCGCTGTCCGAGCGCCGGCCATGCCTTTCGCCGGCGATGATGTGGCCAAGCTCGGTGATTTCGGCATCGGACGCCATCACGCCCGCCGCGATAGCATGGTGCAGTTCGCCCAGCCGCCGCGTCTGTTTGGCGCTATCGGCGACGTAGAGATCGGCCATGCGCAGGATCGCCGGCGCGATCTCGTTCTTGTGCTCGGCATCCGAGCCCATGGCAGTGATATGCTGGCCGGCGGAAACGAAGCCGGCCTTGATCAGCGGCTCGGTCGACGGCGTCGTGGTGACGATGATGTCGGCATCGGCCGCAGCCTTTGCCGCGTCGGGCTCGGCGTGAACGGCGATGCCCAGTCTTTCGGACAATGCGTCGGCCGCGGCCTCGGCCTTGGCGGCATCCCTTGCCCAGATGCGAGCCTCGGTGATCGGCCGCACCAGCATCAGCGCTTCGAGCTGCAGTCCGGCCTGAACACCGGCGCCGAAGATCGCGGCAACGGAGGAACCCGGCCGCGACAGATGCTTGGCGGCAACCGCGCCGGCCGCCGCCGTGCGGATGTCGGTGAGATAGCCATTATCGAGCAGCAGCGCCTCGACCAATCCGGTTTTCGCCGACAGCAGCACCATCATGCCGTTGACGCTGGGCAGGCCGAGCTTGGGATTATCGAAAAAGCCGGGGCTGATCTTGATCGCAAAACCGTCGATACCCGGTACATAGGCGGTCTTGACGTCGACCTCGCCGCGATGCTCGGGAATGTCGAGCCGAAGGATCGGCGGCATCGCCACCGGCAAGGTGGCGAGCGCCCGGAACGCGTTCTCGACGCAGGCGATGGCATCAAGATCGAGCTTCACGATCTTGCGCAATTCAGCTTCGGTGAGGATCGTCATCCGGCTCATGCTGCGCTCTCCGCAATTGCTTCGCCGCAGATGATCTTGCGGTGCAGTGTCATATCGATGTTGCGGCCGGACAGCACGAGCACCGTCGGGCCGCTCGCCCTGACCTTGCCGGCAAGCACGGCTGCGATGCCGACCGCGCCGGCGCCTTCGACGATCTCGCGCTCCTGTTCATAGGCATGGCGGATGCCGGTGGCGATCTCGTCCTCGCTGAGCAGGATCACATCGTCGAGCAGGTCGCGGCACATGGAAAAGGTCAGCCGGTTGTCGAGGCCTATGCCGCCGCCGAGGGAATCGGCCAGCGTCGGCAGTTCCTCGACCAAAACCGAATGTCCGGCGTCGAGGCTCGCCTTCATCGCCGCACCGCGCGCCATTGAAACGCCCATCACCTTCGTCGCCGGGCTGACGCCCTTCACGGCAGCAGCGACGCCAGCCGCCAGCCCACCGCCGGAAAGCGGCACCAGCACCAAGGCGGCGTCCGGAACCTGTTCGATGATCTCCAGCCCGAGCGTGCCTTGCCCGGCGACAATGGCAGGATGGTCGAAGGGCGGCAGCATGATCAGCCCCTCTTCCGCGACCAGCCGTTCGACCTCCCGCTGCGCATCGTCCTGGCTGTTGCCGACGATGCGGATCTCGGCGCCGAGCCGACGGATCTCGTCCAGCTTGTTCTGCGGCACCAGCCGCGACATGCAGATCGTCGCGTGGATGCCTTGCAGTCGAGCAGCATAGGCAAGCGCCCGGCCGTGGTTGCCGGTCGAGGCAGCGACGACGCCACGCGCCCTCTCCTCGTCTGTCAGCGAAGCGATAGCGTTCGAGGCACCGCGCAGCTTGAAGGCGCCGGTGGTCTGCCGATGTTCGAGCTTGAGATAAACAGGAGCGCCCAAGTGCTGGGAAAGACTCCGGGAAGGAACGGTCGGCGTACGCTCGATCTTGCCTGCGATGCGCTCGCGCGCGGCGCGGATATCGGAGAGGCTTATCCTGGACGTGGTCATGGCTCTGCAATCAGTTCAGCGGCAGCGTCATCAGACGGCCGAATTCAGGACGCGACATCTTATCTCCGCAAAGCCGCAGGCAATTCCAGGCCGTCGCCTGGTTGCTGGTGACGACAGGGCGGCCGATGGCCTCTTCCATACCCACAACTGCCGCCGCGGACCGCAGTGCCGTGCAGGAGACAAACAGCGCGTCCGAGTGTTCGGCCGTCGCCTCGCGAGCCAGATCGACCAAGGATTTCGGCGCAATCCGCGCCATCTCGCGGTCGTCCTCGAAGCCGAGGCAAGTGAAGCTGGCGATCTCGAATCCATGCTCGCTGAAATAGGTCGCCATCGGCCGGCTGGTCTCGACCGTATAAGGGGTAAGAATGCTGATCGTCCTGGCGCCCAGCGCCTTCAGGCCGCGCACGCCGGCCATCGGCGGCGTAACCACCGGCGCGCCGGGTTTCGCGGCCTGCACCGCCGCCTCGATTTCGGCATCGCCGATCACGACGGAAGCTGAGGTGCAGGAATAGCAGATCGCATCGAGCGGCTCGTCGGGCAGGATCAGGGCCGCGGCCGCCGTCAGTGACGGCTGCATCTTGCGCAAATTGTCCGGCGTCGTCGGGTTGGCGTAGGGGATGCGCGCGACATAGATGCCGATGCGGTCGCTTGCCACCATGCGGTGAAAATCCGGTTCGCTCGTATGGTCGGTGGCAAGGATGATCAGGCCGACCCGCTTTTCCAGCGGACGCGCATCGAGCGGCGGCCGGGCCGAGTGCAGGCGGATATCGGGTGCAGCGCTCATCGTTCGATCCGCCCATAACGGTGTTCCAGCCAGCGCAGCAGCACCACCGAGAACAGGCTGATGGCGAGGAAGAAGGCGCCGACCAAGGTGATCGGTTCGATATACCGATAATAGGTATTGGCGACGCTCTTGGCCTGGTTCATCAGTTCCAGCACGGTGATCGCCGACAGCAGCGGCGTCTCTTTGAACATGGCGATGAAATAATTGGCAAGCGCCGGGATCATCGGGGGGATCGCCTGCGGAATGATGATGTGCGTCCAGGTCTGGGTGGCGTTTAGATTGCAGGCCTTGGCCGCTTCCCACTGGCCGCGGGGCACATTGTCTATGCCGGCGCGGTAGACCTCGGCCGTGTAAGTTCCGTAATGCAGCCCGAGACCGATGACGCCCGCCACCAGCGGCGGCAACAGGATGCCGAAATCCGGCAGCACGTAGAAGATGAAATAGAGCTGCACCAACAGCGGCGTGCCACGGATGAACTCGGCAAGGAAACCGACGGTGCGCGACAGAGCCCTGTTCGGCGACCGGCGCGCCAACGCGATGCCCAGCCCAACGATGGCCGCCAGCACCGAGCCGAGCAGCGTCGCCAGGATGGTGATCTTCACCCCCTCGATCAGCGTCGGCAGGATCTGCCGGACAAAATCCCAATCCCATTCCATTAGCAGGCCCGATCCATCATACGCGCACCCCGTCGAGGCCACGAGCCATGCGGCGTTCCAGCGACCGCACGCCCCAGGAGATGAGCAGCGCCAGCACGAAATAGATGACGAGGATGGTGCTGAACGGCACCAGAGTATTGCCGGTCTGCGAGCGCACCACCTGCGCCTGGAAGGTCAGGTCGGCGAGCGAGATTAGCGAAACGACGGCGGTGGCCTTGAGCAATTCAATGGCGTTGTTGCCGAAGGTTGGCAGCATCACCAGAAGCGCCTGCGGCAGGATGATATGGCGCATGGCTTGCCAGCGGCCGAGATTGAGGGCGGTGCAGGCCTCATATTGTTCGCGGCCGATAGACTTGATGGCGCCACGCACCACTTCCGCCGCATAGGCGCCGACATTGAGGCCCAGCGCCAGCACCCCGGCCTGCAGCGGCGTCAACGAAATGCCGGCAAAAGGCAGCACGAAATAAGCCCAGAACAGCTGCACGAAAATCGAGGTGCCGCGGAAGAACTCGATATAGGCGGTGGCCAGCGCGCGTAGCACGAAAAACCGCGACAGCCGCCCCAGCCCGGCAAGAAAGGCCATGACCAAGGCCAGCACCGACCCCATCAGCGTCAGCTCGATGGTGACAAGCGCTCCTTGCAATATCAGGCCGAAATAGCCGGACCATTGGGTCATTGGGGCTAAGCGTTTCCTCGCTTGGTGATCATTGCAGAACGCCGGCGCCGCCCCTCATCCGCCTGCCGGCACCTTCTCCCCGTTATAGGGACGGGGAGAAGGGTGAAGCTCCAGCGTTGACGCCCCCCTCTCCCCGTTTTTGACGGGGAGAGGCTAGGGTGAGCGGCACTTTTTACTTCGCCGAGCAGAGCTTGTCGCGGCTCGTCGACATTGCCGCCGCCGCCGAGAAGCCGTAAGGCTCGATGATCTTGGCGAACTCGCCGGACTTCTTCAGTTTCGCCAGCTCGACATCATAGGCGTCGCGCAGCGCTTCGTCGCCCTTCTTGAAGGCCGCGCCGTCGCAATAGACCGGCGCACCGACCACCGGCGCGATGACTTCGAGGTTCGGATCATTGGCTTTCTTGACCAGGTCGTTGATCGACAGCACGGGCAGCGAATAAGCATCGATGCGGCCGTCCTGCAGCATCTTCAGGCCGCTCTGGCCGTCCGGCACGACGATGACGCGCTCGCGCGGCACACCTGCGGTGAGCGCCAGCTTCTCTTCAGTGCCGCCACCCGGCGCGCCGATCGTGGCGCTCGCGTCCTTCGCGACGTCCTCGTAGCTCTTGAAACCCTTCGGGTTGCCCTTCTTCACCAGCATCGCCTCGGCGTCGCACAGCACCGGTTCCGAATAGGCGACCGCAGCACAACGTTCCGGCTTCATGAACAGGCCGGCAGTGACGACGTCGAAACGGCCGGCCTGCAGGCCGGGAATCATGGCGCCATATTCCGAGATCGAGGCGACGATATCGTTGACGCCAAGGCGCTTGAAGATTTCACGGGCAACGTCAGGCGCCGCACCCGAAACCTTGCCGTCGGCAGCGACCGCCGTATAGGGCGGCTCGTTGGCGATGGCGACGCGGGCAAAGCCTTGCGCCTTGAGCTCTTCGAGCTTGCTGTCGTCGGCCGAGCCGGCCGTCGAGGCGGCCAGCACCGCCGTCAGCGCAATACCGGCGACGCCGGCCAAAATGGCAAATTTCTTCATTGTTCCCAACTCCTTGTTTGTCTGTCTTCTTGGCTTGCTTGAGGCGTCGCCGCCTCGCATGGCAGTCAGACCCGATGTCCGGCCGCAATGATCTTCTTCAGGAAACCTTGCGTACGCTCCTGTTTGGGATGGCGGAAAATCTCGTCGGGCTTGCCCTCCTCGACTATTCTGCCGCGATCGAAGAACAGCACCCGGTCGGCGAAGTCATGGGCGAAACCCATCTCGTGGGTGACCAGCAGCATGGTCATGTCGGTCTCGGCGGCGAGCTTGCGCATGACGTTGAGCACCTCGTCGACGAGCTCAGGGTCGAGCGCCGAGGTGACCTCGTCGAACAGCATGATTTTCGGCGACAGCGCCAGCGCCCGCGCAATCGCGACGCGCTGCTTCTGGCCGCCTGAAAGCTGCGCCGGCATCGCCTTGGCCTTGTCGACCATGCCGACCATGTCGAGCAGTTCCATCGCCCGCTTTTCGGCGGCGGCCCGCGGCACGCCTTTGGTCAGCATCGGTGCCAGCGTCACATTGTCGATGACGCATTTGTGCGGAAACAGATTGAACAGTTGGAAGACCATGCCGATCTTCTGGCGCATCTTTGCCAAATGCCGTTCATCGGCCGTCAGCAGCCGGCCGTTACGCTCCATGTGGTACAACTGTTCGCCGTCGACCTGGATGTGGCCGCTGTCGATACGCTCTAGCGTCATCAGGATGCGCAGGATCGTCGTCTTGCCCGAACCCGATGGACCGATCAGTGCCAGCTTCTCGCCGGGCATGACTTGCATCGAGAGGCCGTCCAGCACCCTGAAGGTGCCGAAGCTTTTTGAAATGCCGTCGATCTTGATGATGGGAGCCGACAATGAATTTCCCGTGCTGGAGAAGCTTGCCTTTAACGATGCGGATCGCGGCAAATCATGTCAATCAAGAAAATAATATCATGACAATATTTCGGATTCCGCACAATTTCGCGCCATTTGTCGCCTAGATCGCAAGCAGGAGATGCTCGGGATCGCCGAGCAGAAGCTTGGTGACAACGCCGAGACCGGCACGCAGTTCCCCCTCCGTGGTCGAGCCCAGCGAAATCCGTACGGCTGGATGCCAAGGCATCTGCGAAATGCGAAACGACGTGCCGGGCGCGATCGCCACGCCCTGCAGGCGGGCCTGGGAAACAAAGCTTTCCTCACCGCGGTCATCGGGCAGTTGCAGCCAGATATGCAGCCCGTCGCGATGAGCCCGATAGTCCACTCCGGCGAGCACCTCGGCGGCGATGTCCAGACGCCGCCGCAAAGCCATACGCTGCCATCGAACGAGTTCCATCGCGGTGCCGTCGGTCACCCATTTGCTGGCGATCTCGGCCACCATCGGAGTCGCCATCCAGTTCGAGACCAGGTGGCGGTTGGCAACCGCGGCGACATAACGATCGGGCGCCGCGAGATAGCCGATGCGCAGGCCCGGCACCACGATTTTAGTGAAGGAGGTGACATACAGCGTGCGCTCGGGGGCAAACGCCGCGACGGGCGGCGGCCGATCCTCGACCAGCGGGCCGAGCACGTCGTTCTCGATGATGGCGATGTCGTGCCTGCGCGCCACCGCCGCGATCTGCTCGCGCCGGCCGGCATCCATCAGGGTGGCCGTAGGGTTGATCACCGACGGCTGCACGAACACGGCGCGGATGTCCGACAGCCGGCAGGCCTCGTCCAGCGCTTCCGGGATCAGCCCATTGTCGTCGATCGGCAAACCCTCGAGATTGAAGCCGAGATAACGCGCCAGCGGGATCAGCGTGTGGTGACCGATCGCCTCGGTGGCGACGGTCGAGCCGGGCGGCGCCACGCTCATCAGCGCCACTGTCATCCCTGCGGTGGCGCCGTTGGTCAGGCTGATGTTCTGCGGCGACGCGTCGAGGCCACAGAGGCGTAGCCACTCGACACCCACCGCGCGGTGGCGCGGGAACACCATGTTCGGCCTGAACGACAGTGCCGAGCTCGACGGCAGGTTTTCGGCGAGCCAGCCCAGCGCCTGCCTCAGCCGCTCCAGATGCATCGGTTCGCAGACCGGCTTCAGGATGGAGAGATCGATGACCTCGCCCAGCCGCTCCGGCAGATAGGGGGGCTCCGGCTCGCGGCGCTGTGTCTGCACGAAGCTGCCGCGGCCGACCTCGCCGGACACCAGCCCGCGGCGGATCAGCTCCTCATAGGCGCGGCTGACCGTCTGCACGGAAAGTTGCAGATCGTCAGCCAACTGCCGGTGCGTCGGCAATCGCGCACCGTTGGCCAGGCGCCCGTCATGGATGGCCCGCGCGAACTGGTCGGCGAGCGATTGATAGGCCGGCCGCCGGATAAGAGCGGGATCTGGTCGCCAAAATGTCATGACTTATTAGAGATCGAAATCAGTGCAATTGACAATCGAAATAATGCGCCGTCATGGTGTCCGGCACTGGAAGTGGGCGATCATGGCTGCAGCGAAACTCGATCCGATCGATATGAAAATCCTCGACGCCATCCAGCGCGACGGGCGCATCACCAAGCTGGCGCTGGCCGAGAAAGTCGGCCTGTCGCCGACGCCGTGCTGGATGCGGCTGCGCAAGCTGGAAAAGGCCGGCATCGTCTCGGGCTACCATGCCAGGATCGCCATGCGCGCCATCGCGCCGGTCGCTACCGTGCTGATGGAGGTGACGCTGGCTAGCCACCGCCAGGCCGACTTCGACCGTTTCGAGCGCGTCATCCGCGACATCCCCGAGATCGTCGCCTGCTGGTCTGTCGGCGGCGGCGTCGATTACCTGCTGAAGGTGATGGCGCGCGACATCGACGCCTATCAGCGGCTGGTCGACACTCTGCTCGAGCGCGAGATCGGCATCGACCGCTATTTCACCTATATCGTCACCAAGACGGTGAAGGAGGAGAGTGTGCTGCCGGTGGCGGACCTGTTGCCGGCGCAGTCGTGAGGTCGATCTGCCGGACCACACGTCTAGGAGATTGGTCGAGACATTTGTTGCTTCGTCATCCTGGGGCGAAGCAAGGAGCGAAGTGACGCGGCGCAGACCCCAGGATCCATTCCGTGACATCAGGGCGCCGCCACGGCGCAGAATTCTGCTCCGCTGCATTCCCTCTGCGAAGGTCACGGAATGGATCCCAGGGTCTCCGCGACGGAGCTTCGCTCCTGCTTCGCCCAGGGATGACGAGGCTGAGGAGGTGCAGCCAATCTCTCCACGGTTTGCTACAGTCTGACGTACGGCCGGAGAGATCGTCTGCCCGCTCGGTGCAATAGAGACAATCTCTCTACGTGCAGGCACGCAAACAGCCTCTCTGTTTGCGCGGCAGAGATAGTCTTGCGGCATCACCCGAACCGGGAGCCCGATGATGTCCGCACATTTTGCCCGCTCGCACCGCCATGAAGCGCTTGATCGCCTTGCCGACCGGCGGCTGCTGCGCGAACTCGCCTATGTCGCTGGCCACTGGACGGCGAGCGAGACCGCGGAGAGTTTCGAGGTGACCGATCCGGCCACCGGATCCACCGTCGCTTTCGTTGCCGCGCTCGATGCCCGGCAGACCACATTGGCGATCGATGCGGCATCGCGCGCCTTTCCTGCCTGGCGCGCATTGCTGCCGCAGGAACGGTCGAAAATCTTGCGAAAATGGTTCGATCTGATCGTCGCCGCCAAAAATGACCTGGCCCTGCTGATGACGCTAGAACAAGGCAAGCCGCTGAAGGAATCGCGCGGCGAGATCGACTACGCCGCCTCTTTTGTCGAATGGTATGCCGAGGAGGCCAAACGCCTCAACGCCGAAAGCGTCACCAGCCATCTGCCAAACGCCGAGATGGTGGTGCGACGCGAACCGCTTGGTGTCGTCGGCGTCGTCACCCCGTGGAATTTTCCCGCGGCCATGCTGACCCGCAAGGCGGCGGCCGCCCTCGCCGCCGGCTGCACCATCGTCGCGCATCCTTCCTCGGAAACGCCGCTGTCTGCACTGGCGTTGGCCGAGCTTGGCGAACGTGCCGGCCTGCCGGCTGGCGTGTTCAACGCCCTCACCGGCAGGGCTTCGATCATCGTCGGGCGGATGTGCGAAGACCCGCGGGTTCGCGCCATGAGCTTCACCGGCTCGACCGAGATCGGCAGGTTGATCGCCGCGCAAAGTGCGCCGACGATGAAGCGTCTGGTGATGGAGCTTGGCGGTCATGCGCCTCTGATCGTCTTCGCCGACGCCGATCTCGACAAGGCTGTGACCATCGCCGTCGACGCTAAATTCGCCACCTCCGGCCAGGACTGCCTCGCCGCCAACCGCATCTATGTCCAGCGTCCGATATACGATCGGTTCTGCGCTGCTTTCGCCAAACGCGTCGAGGCATTGCGGGCCGGCAATGGCCTCGCTGACGACACCGAAATCGGACCCTTGATGCACGAACGCGCGGTCAAGAAGGTCGAGGAGCAGGTGGCCGATGCGCTCGCCAAAGGCGCGCGTTGCCTGACCGGCGGCAAGCGCCATCCTGCCGGGCCGCTGTTCTACCAGCCGACCCTGCTGGCCGACGTTGGAGACGACGCTTTGATCATGCGCGAGGAGACCTTCGGTCCGGTTGCGGCAGTGACGCCTTTCGACAGCGAAGACGAAGTCGTCGCCCGCGCCAATGCGACAGAGTACGGCCTGGTCGCCTATGTCGTGACTGAAAACGGCGGTAGGCAATTGCGCATCGGCCGCGCGCTCGACTATGGCATGGTCGCCATCAACCGCGTCAAGATCACCGGCGCGCCGGTCCCGTTCGGCGGCGTCAAGCAGTCCGGCATCGGCCGCGAGGGCTCGCGTCACGGGCTCGAAGCCTTTACCGACTTCAAATATCTCTGCCTCGACGTGGCGTAACGCCCCGTCAGGCTTTTGCTTTCAAGGAGTAAAAAATGCTCGACCAGTCCAACGAACTCGCCGCCTGGGATCGCGATCATTTCTTCCATCCCTCGACCCATATGGGCACGCATGCGCGTGGCGAGAGCCCGACGCGTGTGATCGCCGGTGGCGAAGGCGTCACCATCTGGGACAATAACGGTCGCAAGAGCATCGATGCCTTCGCCGGACTCTACTGCGTCAATGTCGGCTATGGCCGCCAGAAGATAGCCGACGCCATCGCCGCGCAGGCCAAGAACCTCGCCTATTACCACGCCTATGTCGGCCACGGCACCGAGGCATCGATCACGCTTTCCAAGATGATCATCGACCGCGCGCCGCAGGGCATGTCGAGGGTCTATTTCGGCCTCTCCGGTTCCGATGCCAACGAAACCAACATCAAGCTGATCTGGTACTACAACAACGTGCTCGGCCGGCCGGAGAAGAAAAAAATCATCTCGCGCTGGCGCGGCTATCACGGCTCCGGCATCATGACCGGATCGCTGACCGGCCTCGACCTGTTCCACAACGCCTTCGACCTGCCCCGCGCGCCGGTCCTGCACACCGAGGCGCCCTACTATTTCCGCCGCGCCGACCGCTCGCTGAGCGAGGAGCAGTTTTCGCAATACTGTGCCGACAAGCTCGAGGAGATGATCCTCGCCGAAGGGCCGGAAACAGTCGCTGCTTTCATCGGCGAGCCGATCCTCGGCACCGGCGGCATCGTGCCGCCGCCGGCCGGCTACTGGGTAAAGATCCAGGCGGTACTGAAGAAGTACGACGTGCTGCTGGTTGCTGACGAGGTCGTCACCGGCTTTGGCCGGCTGGGCACCATGTTCGGCTCCGACCATTACGGCATCAAGCCTGACCTGATCACCATCGCCAAGGGCCTGACCTCGGCCTATGCGCCGCTCTCCGGCGTCATAGTCTCAGACAAGGTCTGGCAGGTGCTCGTCCAAGGCTCCGACAAGCTCGGCTCGCTCGGCCATGGCTGGACCTATTCGGCGCACCCGATCTGCGTCGCCGCCGGCGTCGCCAACTTGGAACTGATCGACGAGATGGACCTAGTGCGGAACGCCGGCGAGACCGGCGCCTATCTCCGCGCCGAGCTGACGAAAGCCGTCGGCGGCCACAAAAACGTCGGCGAGGTGCGCGGCGACGGCATGCTGGCGGCGATCGAGTTCGTCGCCGACAAGAACGATCGCGTGTTCTTCGACGCCACGCAAAAAATCGGGCCGCAGGTCGCGACCACCCTTGCGGCAAGCGGCGTCATCGGCCGGGCCATGCCGCAGGGCGACATTCTCGGTTTCGCGCCGCCGCTCTGCCTCACCCGCGAAGAGGCCGACATCGTCGTGTCGAAAACAGCCGATGCGGTGAAAAGCGTGTTTGCCGACATCTGAAGAACCGACATGAATGCCATGACCAAGACCCTCCCCGCCACCATGGCCGCCGTGCAGCTGATCGGTCACGGCGGACCGGAAAAGCTCGTCTACCGCACCGATGTGAAAGTGCCCTCGCCCGCCCGGGGCGAAGTGCTGATCAAGGTCACCGCTTGCGGCATGAACAACACCGACGTCTGGGTGCGCCAGGGCGCCTATGGAACGGAGGAGGATGCCGCCGCTGTGTCGACCTGGCGTCGTCAGGGCAATACGCTGAGCTTCCCGCGCATCCAGGGCACCGACACGGTCGGCAACATCGTTGCCGTCGGCGACGGCGTGTCGCCGGCCCGCATCGGCGAGCGGGTGATGGTCGATTTCTCCATCTACAATCGCGACGACGATTCACTCGCCGACATCGACTATATGGGCCACGGTCGAGACGGCGGCTATGCCGAATACCAGGCGGTGCCTGCAGAGAATGCCCATGTCGTCGATACCGATCTGAGCGACGTCGAGCTTGCCACTTTCTGCTGCGCCTATCTCACCGGCGAGCAGATGCTGGAACGCGCCGCATTGAAGGCCGGCGAGCGTGTGCTGGTCACCGGCGCCTCGGGCGGCGTCGGCTCGGGCATCGTGCAGCTGGCGCGGGCGCGCGGCGCCATTCCCTATGCGGTTGCCGGCAAGGGCAAGGAACAGGCCGTGCGTGACATCGGCGCCGAGGCGGTGATCACCCGTGGCGTTGCCGATCTGCCGGCCGCCGTCAGCGCGGCGACCGGGGGCCAGCCGATCGACGTGGTGGCCGATCTGGTCGGCGGCGCGATCTTCAACGACCTCCTGCGCATCTTGAGGCCGGAAGGCCGCTATACCACGGCTGGTGCAATTGCCGGCCCGGTCGTGCAGCTGGATCTGCGCACCATGTATCTGAAACAGCTGCAACTGCATGGCTCGAGCCAGGGCACACGGGCGGATTTCCGCCGCATCGTGCGCTACATCGAGGAGAAGAAGATCCGGCCGCTGGTCGGCGGCGTCTACAAGCTGTCCGATTTCCATCGCGCCCAGGCGGATTTCATCGCCAAGGATTTCGTTGGCAAGCTGGTCGTCGTGCCGGATGCGATCGCCAAAATAGCGCGTCGACCAAAAACGCCTATGACAGGCTCGGGCCGTTCGCGGACGCGGTGAGGTCGAGCGCCACATCCAAGCAGCGTTTTCGTGATGGCTTTGTTTGTCTGAATGAGCAAAACCCATTCTGATTTGGCTGCACGCCGGCAACAAGGATTCCTGACCCTCTCTGCGGCGTTATAAGGTTTTCGCGATTTTCTTATAACTCCCGCTTGCGTCCCTTGAGGTCATGCCGCTATAAGAGAACCGCATTTTTCTTATAACCGGAGCCGCCTGACATGAAGACGGTCGACCTCGTTTACCGCACGATGTATGCGGAACTCGTCCAGCGATCCTTGGACGCAGCCTTCGAAACGGATTTCCCTACGACGGGCAATCTCGTCAAGGTGCCCGTCAAGGGCAAGGTATACTGGTATTTCGAGGAAACGCAGCCGACGAAGACGCGACGGTATGTCGGGCCTGACAGCGATCCCGAGATTGCAAAACGCGTCGAATCCTTCCGTCAGATCAAGGACGACCTCCGCGCCCGCAGGAAGCTGGTATCCACGCTCGTGCGCGAGGCAGGGCTGACAGAACCCGAAAGGTTCACCGGGGATGTCGTCGAGGCGCTGGGGAAGGCTGGCATCTTCCGCTTGCGCGGCGTCCTGGTCGGCACAGTCGCCTTTCAGTCCTACGCGGGCTATCTGGGCGTGAAGCTGCCCGGTGCAGCGTTGCAGACGGGCGATGCAGACTTCGCCCTATTCCATTCCGTGTCGGCCGCGGTCGAGGACAGCCTGCCGCCCATCCTCGAAATCTTGAGGGAGATCGACCCAACCTTCAGGGAAATCCCTTACAGATCAGATCCCGGACACGCGACGCAATTCGAGAACGCAGTCCGATACAAGGTCGAGTTCCTTACACCGAACACGGGCAGCGATGACTACGCCGATCATGCAACCTCGATGCCGTCTTTGGGCGGTGCATCCGCGCAGCCTCTTCGGTTTCTCGATTTCCTGATCCACGAACCAATCAGAACTGTGCTGCTGCATCGATCGGGAGTGCCTGTCGTGGTACCGTCGCCCGGACGATATGCGGTTCACAAGCTGATCGTTGCCTCGCGCCGACAGAACAACGCAAACGGCGTGGGCAAGCGGGAAAAGGATGTCCACCAGGCAGCACTTCTGGTCGAGGCACTGGAAGCTACCCGTCGCCAGGACGATCTCGCCATCGCGTTTTCGGAAGCGTGGGACAGGGGGAAACATTGGCGTGAAGCGATACAAAAAGGACTTGGCTTGATTCCCCAGAAACAGCGTGGCGACGTCGAGGCGACGATCGTCAACGCACTTTCAGGAATCGGCGAGGAACTGGAAGGATTCAGCGGCTCATCTGCGAAAACAAAGCACGGAGACTAAACGGCAGCAACGGGTGTGGAGGGTAACCTTCTGCCAGCCGTCGCCGAGGCGTTTTTGTTTTCAGGTTTCAAAATCGACTTTGCCTATTCAGCTCTGCGATCGGACCTGCTTGACGGCAGCCTCGAGCGACCGTTCAAACGCGTCGATCACCTGGTCGACCTGCGGCTCGGTGATGATCAGCGGCGGGCAGAAGGCCAGCGCGTCGCCCATATTGCGCGAGATGACGCCGTTCTGCTGCATGAAGCCGTTGACGAGCCCGCCCAGTTCACCGGTCTTCCCCCACGGCGTCTTGTTTGCCTTGTCGCCGACCAGCTCGACCGCCGCGACCAGGCCGATGCCGCGCACCTCGCCGACAAGCGGGTGCGAAGCGAGCGTGCGCAGCCGCTTCTGCAAATGCGCGCCGACCGCACGCGCATTGCCGACAAGGTCGCGCTCCTCGATCAGCTTCAGGTTCTCGAGCGCGACCGCTGCCGCAACAGGATGGCCGCCGCCGGTGAAACCGTGGCCGAAGGTGCCGATACGGTTGCTCTCGTCGGCGATCGGCTCGAATACCTTGTCATTGATCAGCAGGGCTGAGATCGGCAGGTAGGACGAAGAGATCTGTTTCGACAACACCATGATGTCGGGCCTGATGCCGAAGGTCTGCGAGCCGAACATCTCACCTGTTCGGCCAAAGCCGCAGATCACCTCGTCGGCGATGAGCAGGATGTCGTATCTCGATAGCACCGCCTGTATCTTCTCCCAGTAGCCGGCCGGCGGAACGATGACGCCGCCGGCGCCCATGATCGGTTCGCCGAAAAAGGCGGCGATGGTTTCCGGTCCTTCGGCGAGGATCAGCTTTTCCAGCTCGTCGGCGAGCCGCGTCGAAAACAGCTCTTCGCTTTCACCCGGCAGCGCCTCGCGCCAATGGTGCGGCGTCGAGGTGTGCAGCACATTGGCGATCGGCAGATCGAACGAAGTGTGGTTGTTGGGCAGTCCGGTCAGGCTTGCCGAGGCGATGGTGACGCCGTGATAGCCCTTCTTGCGGCTGATGATCTTCTTGCGCGCCGGCTGGCCGAGCGCATTCGACCGGTACCAGATCATCTTCATGGCCGTATCGTTGGCCTCGGAGCCGGAATTGGTGAAATACGCCTTGCTCATCGGCACCGGCGCCATCTGCACCAGTCTCTCGGCGAGATCGATCAGCGGCGAATGCGATTTGGAGCCGAAATCGTGATAGTAAGGCAGCTTCGACATTTGCCGTACTGCCGCATCGACCAGCCGCTTCTCCGAAAAACCGACCGCGACGCTCCAGAGCCCCGCCATCGCCTCGATATAGCGGTTGCCGGCAAGGTCCTCGACATAGATGCCGTCGCCCTTCTCGATGACGAGCGGCCCCGACTCCTGATGCTTGCGCGCATTCGTATAGCCATGCATGTGAAAGCTTATGTCGCGGGCTTCGGGTGAATTCGGTCTTGCGTCCATGACGGCTCCTGTGCTGCACGCGGAACAGTCCTGCCGCCGGTCCGGCTCAGCAGGTCCCCGTGCGTTATGCCGTTTGATGCATCTTTCTCGAACGGTATAGTGTCAAGCGCTTTCGACAGGGCCAGCGGATGGATGGACGCATGCAGAACTTCGGCTTGACCTGACCGTGGACCATGTCGACTGCATTGTCGCCGGCGCCGGCGTTGTTGGCCTGGCGATCGCGCGAGAGATGGCGCAGCGCGGCATCGATACGCTGGTCCTGGAAGCCGAGAGCGCTATCGGCACCGGAACAAGTTCGCGCAATTCCGAGGTCATCCATGCCGGCCTCCACTATCCGGTTGGATCGCTGAAAGCCCGGTTCTGCGTGGCCGGCCGGGAAAGACTCTATCGCTATTGCGAGGAGCGGGCGATCCCGCACGCGCGCTGCGGGAAGCTCATCGTTGCCACAAATGCCGAACAGGAGCCGGTGCTCGCCTCAATCCGGGCCAATGCACGCGCTTGCGGCGCCGGCGACCTGGTGCCGTTGCGCGAAGCCGAGGCGCATGCGCTGGAGCCCAGCCTTAAGTGCACGGCGGCGCTGCTGTCGCCCGCCACCGGCATCATCGACAGCCATGCCCTGATGCTCGCCCTGTTGGGCGACGCCGAGGAGCACGGGGCGGCACTTAGTCTCAACACGCGCATCGCCTCCGGCCGCATCGAAGCAGGCCGCGTCGTGCTCGAGACGGTGGACGCTGCCGGCGGCGAGCGCTTCGAGATCGCCACTCCGCGTTTCGTCAATGCCGCCGGGCTTGGCGCCGCAGCACTTGCCGGTTCGCTTGAAGGGCTCAATCAGCAATTCGTGCCAAAGCTCCATTATGCCAAGGGCAATTATTTTTCGGTGGCCGGCCGGGCGCCGTTCTCGCGATTGGTCTATCCGGTGCCCGAACCCGGCGGGCTCGGTGTTCATCTGACGCTCGACCTCAATGGCGTCGCCCGCTTCGGGCCGGACGTCGAATGGACCGATCAACTCGACTACCGCGTCGACCCGGCTCGTGGCGAGCGCTTCTACAGCGAGATCCGCAAATACTGGCCGGACCTGGCCGATGGCAGCCTGCAACCCGCTTACAGCGGCATCCGGCCAAAACTGTCCGGTCCCGGTGAGGCCAATGCCGACTTCGTCGTCCAGGACGTGGCGGTGCACGGCGTGGATAGCCTGGTCAACCTGTTCGGCATCGAAAGCCCCGGCCTGACCTCCTGCCTGACGATTGCCGACCATGTCGCGCAGTGCCTCGCGCCGAAGTTGTAGCGTGCGGCGCCCCGCGCCGCGATCTGCACTGTATCAAGGCGCATTGCGTGAACTTTCAGACGCAAGTCCCCTATGAGGCACATCGCGCACTTGCAGCCCGCTCCGCGCTCTGATTCCCTGCATTCTGGGGCTGTCCTGATTCGCACTGCCCGGTTCAGAGTTTTCGCAGTGCGCCCGGGACAAGCTTCCAGCGACCACTCGGCGTATCCAGGGAGAACGGCAATGAACACCGCGACGAGGCCGGTAATCTCGGAGATGAGGCCCAAGATCACCGTCGTCGGGGTCGGCGGCGGCGGCGGCAACGCCGTCAACAACATGATCGCCGAAGGCCTGCAGGGCGCGGAATTCATCGTCGCCAACACCGATGCCCAGGCCCTTGCCATGTCGAAGGCAACGAGGCTGATCCAGTTGGGCGCTCATATCACCGAAGGTCTCGGCGCCGGGTCCCTGCCCGAGGTCGGCCGTGCTGCGGCCGTGGAATCCATCGACGAGATCATGGATCACCTTGCTGGAACGCACATGTGCTTCGTGACCGCCGGCATGGGAGGCGGAACCGGCACTGGTGCCGCGCCTGTGATAGCGCAGGCAGCGCGGGCAGCCGGAATACTGACCGTTGCCGTCGTCACCAAGCCATTCGTCTTCGAAGGCAGGCGCCGCATGTACGCTGCCGATGAGGGCATCGAGCGCCTGCGCGAAAGCGCCGATACCGTCATCGTCATTCCCAACCAGAACCTGTTCAGGATCGCCGACGCCAGAACCACGTTCGCCGACGCCTTCGCCATGGCCGACCGGGTCCTCTATGCGGGTGTCGGCTGCATCACCGATCTGATCGTCAAGGAAGGCCTGATCAATCTCGACTTCGCCGATGTGAAGTCGGTGATGCGCGACATGGGCCGCGCCATGATGGGAACCGGCGAAGCCGCCGGAGAAGGCCGCGCCAAGAAGGCAGCGGAAGCGGCAATCGCCAACCCGCTGCTCGACGAAGCTTCGATGATGGGCGCCAAGGGCGTCCTTGTCTCGATATCGGGCGGCTTGGACATGACGCTGTTCGAGGTCGACGAAGCCGCTACCCGCATCCGCGAGGAGGTCGACAACGATGCCGACATCATCGTCGGCGCCATCTTCGACAAGGCACTCGCCGGAAAATTCAGGGTGTCGGTCGTGGCGACCGGCTTGCGGCGTGGCTTGGAGATTCCACTGCTTGCCGAACCGGAAGTTCGCATGAACTGAACGCGTATCGCTGCAACTCGCTCAGCCGACTGCCAGCCTCGCGTCACCAGGGCCGCGCGCCGTCGATGACTTCCATGGCGCGTGCAGCAAAACGGCCGGCCAGCGGTGCCACATCCGCCGCATCGGCCGCAACCGCGCTGCCGGCCAGCACGCGGTCGGCGATGCCGACGAAGATCACGGCAAAGCGGAACATGGCAAACACCAGATGGAACCGCTGCAGCGGCGCCGTCGGCACGGCGTGGGCGAAGTAATGATCGAGGAATTCGCGCTGTGTCGGAATCCCGAGGGCTGCCTGATCAAGGCCGAGGATGCCGCCATATTCGTCCGATGAGGAATGCCAGGGCATCGAGCAGAAGCCGACATCGGCAAGCGGATGACCAAGCGTCGACAATTCCCAGTCGAGAATGCCGATCACCTCGGGCCGCTCGGGATGGAAGATGAGATTGCCGAGACGGAAATCGCCATGCGCGATCGAGACGCGGCCGTCATCTGGCGGAAGATGTCGCGGCAGCCATTCGGCGACGGCTTCGAGCGCGGCAATGCGCTCGCTCGGCGATTCCCGCAACTGTCTGGTCCAGCGCGCGATCTGTCGCTCAAAATAGTTCCCGGGACGGCCATAGTCGCCGAGCCCGACCTCTTCCGGCCGGACTGCGTGCAGCTTTGCCAGCGCCTCGGCCATGCCGAAATAGATGCCGCGCCGCTCGTCCGGCGCCAGTCCCGGCAACGCGCCATCGTGGAACACCCGGCCGTCGAGCCGCTGCATCAGATAGAACGGCGTGCCGAGCGGCTCGTCGCCGTCGTGATAGAGCACCGGCCGCGGCACCGGCACCTTTGTCGATGCTAGCGCCTTGATCACCCGGTACTCGCGATCGACTGCATGAGCGCTGCGCAGGATCGGTCCCGGGGGTTTCTTGCGCAGAACCATGCGGCGGCCGCCATAGTCGACGAAATAGGTCGGGTTGGATTGGCCGCCGACGATCCGCTCAAGCGACATTTGGCCATCGCCAAAATGCGCTCTCAGAAAATCCTCCAGGCGTACCGGATCGAAATCCATCCTCATTGCCGGCTCAGCGGTTCCCGCCGCGACCTGTTTCGTCTTGTCTGCCGGCTTCGACATGCCAGCGCCAGAAGCCCGCACCTTCCTTGTTGAGAAAGCGGTTGAGCACCATCTTGTGGACCTCGTCGGCGCCGTCGACCAGGCGAGCCTGGCGGGCGTAGCGGTAGATCCATTCGAGTACAGTGTCTTTCGAATAGCCGCGGGCGCCGTTGATCTGGATCGCCACGTCGGCGGCGTCATGCAGCACGTTGGCGACCTGGATCTTGGCCATGGAGACCTCCTTGCGGGCAAAGCCGCCGCGATCGAGCTCCCAGGCCGCCTTCATCACCAGCAGCCGCCCGATCTCGATGCGCATGGCAAGGTCGCCGAGCATCAGCTGGATACTCTCTCGGTCGGCCAAAAGCTGCCCGAAACCGCTACGCTCGGCGGCATAGGCGCGCGCGATCTCGATGCAGCGCTTGGCAAGCCCGAGCCAACGCATGCAATGGGTGAGCCGCGCCGGACCGAGCCGGACCTGGGTAACCATGAGGCCGCTGCCTTCGCCGGCAAGCACATCCTCGACCGGGACTTCAAGACCGTCGAATTCCAGCTCGCAATGGCCGCCATGTTCTTCCGGTCCCATGATCTCGATGCGCCGCACGATCCGCCAGCCCGGCTGGTCCTTGTGGAACAGCAAGGCCGAAAGGCCGTGACGCGGATCGTCCGAAGTGCGCGCAATGAGAATGAAGTGGCTCGCCTCTTGCGCGCCGGTGATGAACCATTTGCGGCCTTTGACGACATATCTGTCGCCACGCCGTTCGGCTCTGGTCATGATCATCGACGGGTCGGAGCCGCCGCCCGGGTGCGGTTCCGTCATTGCAAAGGCCGAACGCACCTTGCCCTCGACGATCGGCTTCAGCCATCTTTGCTTCTGCTCCGGCGTTCCCAACCGTTCCAGCATCATCATATTGCCATCGTCGGGGGCCGCGGAATTGAACACGACCGGACCGAAGATCGAGCGGTTCATCTCTTCATAGCAGACGGCCATATCCACCTTGGAAAGGCCGGCCCCGCCGGTCTCGGGTTTCAGCTGCAGGCACCACAGGCCGGCTGCTTTCGCCTTGCCCCGCAACGTTTCGAGCAGCGGCAGCGCGACATTGCCATGGCCGTCGTAGGAAGCCTTATCTGCCTCGAGCGGCAGGATTTCGCGCTCGACGAAATCGGCGATCCGGGTACGAAAGCTTTCGGTGCGGACGGGAATCTCGAAATTCATGGCGCTCACAAAAATGAAACGAAACCCGCCATCGGCTCCGATGGTCGCTCGGCTAGTGTAACTGCCGTCATTGAATGCGAGCAACAGCAGTGTGCTGACGGAGCCTTGCGCACGTCAAAGCGCCGGTTCGATATGGATCGATGCCGGCGTGCTGCCGATGGCGGTCGAATTCCAGGATCAAAGAGTACTCAGGTTTCGTATGGCTAACGTCCGCGACAATGCTCAGATCAATTCGAGGACAGCGCAGCCATAGCCGTCCAGCGTCAACACTCCGGAGACAGGTGCTTCGCCATTGAGCAGGTTGCTGCCGAAGGGAACGCCGGTTACCGCAACGGGCGTGTCTTTGATGTTTTGCACGAACAGCAGCCGACGTTCGTCATTCTCGCGCATCGTGACCTCGACGCCGTCCGGCAGATCCGGAACCAGAGGCTCCACATTCGCATCCACGAAAGTGCGCGTAGCGAGTTGAGCTGTCAGCTCCGGGGTTAGATAAGTGCCGACATAGAGCACACGGCCCTTGCCGACGGCGCGGGAGGTAATTGCAGGCGTTCCCGCCGCGTAGCGGTTCGACCAAATCCCTACAATTTCGACTTCCGGTTCGACTGCGAGGTTCTCATAGAAATAACCGGCATCGAACTCGTGGTTTCCAATGGTAAAACGACGGATACGGCGGCTGGATTCGGCCGGTCTGTCGGGAGGAATGACGAGCCCGCCGGAGCGCGACATGGTATTGAACAGGCCATTGGCCCCGGGTGCCGCCAGCCGCCCGAAATCCTCGACGCGAACGCCGGTCAGCTTCGACAGCGACTGGCCCGGCGCTATCTCGCGGATGACGTGGTTGTTTTCGTCGCGGGTTCCCGTGCGCGCGCCGATGATGACGGTACCGCCATTTTCGGCAAAGACTTGCAGCCGCTCGGTCCAGCTGTCCTTCCAGATCACCCAATGCGGCACGTAGAATACCTTGAGCTTCGACAGATCGTCTTCCGGGTGGATGAAGCCGCAGGCGATGCCGCGGTCATAGCAATACTGATGCAGCAAGATTGCATCATCCTGCGGACTTGGCAGGCCGATGGGGAAGGTCTTGTGGGCTTCCTGATTGTCGAAGTCCGAGCCGGCGATGCCGACATCCATCCGCACATGGGTGCCCAGGATCTTGTCTTTAAGCGCCGTCATCTCGGTGGCGAACTGCCTGGCTTCGTCATAGCGGCGGCGAGCGACATCATCGTGATCGATGATGCCCATCCAGTATATCTCGGCGCCGAAATGTGCGGGACGCCAGCGGAAGAACATGATCCCATCGGCGCCACGCGCAACCGACGACATCGCCATGCGTCGCATTTCGCCCGGCTCCGGCGTCAGCGTGCAGAAGCCCGGCTGGGCGCCAAAACCCGACTGTTGTTCCGGCACTATGTAGTTGCCGGAAAATCCCCTGCAGATGTCGAGATGCAGCGCCTGGATCTTGGCGTGGTTGCCTAGGCGAAAGAACTCGTCATAGAGGAACGGATAGATGTCGTAGCCGACGAAGTCGAGATCGGTAGAGAATTGGCCGCGAAAGTCGATGTCACGCAATCCGCCGAGATTGTGGAAAATGAACCAACTGGCATTCGCTTTTCTCAGGATCTCGACCTTGTCGTGCTGGAACCGTGCTGTCGAAAAGGCGAGAAAACGGTGGTAGTCCTGGAGGTGACCGGGACCGGGAAAGGACGGTGAGAATTCCAGCGGGAAGACAATTTCGCTGAAATCGCCGTAAGCCGTCGCCCAGAAATCGCCACCCCAGGCGAAGTTCAGCCTGTCTATCGTCTTGTAGGTTTCCTGGAGATAAGCCTGGAATTCCTTCAATGCCGACGGCGAATAGGATTCCGGCATGCTGGTGTTGAGTTCGTTGTCGGTCTGCCAGCCAATGACATTTGCGTTGTCGCGGTAGTGGTCCACCATCGCGTTGGTGATCTTGCGGCTATAGTCGCGAAACACCGGGCTGCTGGTGTCGGCATACTGGCGTGAGCCGTGGCTCATCGACCGGCCATTTCCATCACGCCGCAGGATTTCCGGATGTTTTGCCGTCAGCCAGCGCGGCGGAGTGGCGGTCGGCGTGCACAAGATCGTGTTGACGCCGTGACGCGCCAGGCCCTCGATTGCCCGGTCGAACAGGCTGAAATCGAAGATGCCTTCACGCGGTTCGAAAATGTGCCAGGCGAATTCGCCGAGGCGGGCGACGTTGAAGCCGGCCTCGGCCATGCGCCGGGCGTCGTTGTCCCAGTAACTCTCGTCCACATGTTCGGGGTAGTGCGGCGCGCCGACCAGAAAGCGGTCGGTCTGGATCGTGCGCCAGACCGACAGGGCGCGGCCTTTTGAAGTCTTGTTCACGAAGGATACTCCTGCAGATCAGTCGGTGATGGTGGATTGCGGGCACTGATTGTCCGCTCATCGACAGAGGAAAAGAGATAGACGTCACGCGGCTCGACCTTGAAGCCGACGGTCGCGTCGGCAGCGACGGCACTCGCATGGCCGATCTGGACGGTGACGTTGCCGCTGCCGCTTTCAGAACTGACGCATTGCAGCGGGCCCGCGTCGGCATAGAGGATGGTCTCGCGGCCGAGATGCTCGACCAGCCGCACCCGTCCTGCAAAACTCGCTGTCCCTTCCGCGGCCAAGCTGATGCTCTCCGGCCGAATCCCCATCGTCACCCTATCGCCGACCTGTACGGATGCCGCTTCCGTCAGTTCGACAGTCAAAGGAGAAAGACCGGCGGTCGACAGCGTGGCGGCGCCGCCGGAGACAGCGGCGACGGTCACTTCGAAGAAATTCATCCGGGGTGCGCCGAGGAAGCCCGCGACGAAGAGATTGGCCGGATTGCGGTAGAGTTCGAGCGGAGCGCCCACCTGCTCGACCGAGCCGCGATTGAGCACGACGATACGGCTCGCCATTGTCATCGCCTCGGTCTGGTCGTGCGTGACATAGACCATGGTGGCGCCGAGCCTGGCGTGCAGATCGGAAAGCTCGACGCGCATCTGCGTGCGCAGCGCTGCGTCAAGGTTGGATAGCGGTTCGTCGAACAGGAACACGTCGGGCGAGCGGGTTATGGCACGGCCGATCGCCACACGCTGACGCTGGCCACCGGAAAGCTGTTTCGGCCGCTTGTCGAGCTGGTCAGTAATGCGAAGGATCTTGGCGGCTCGCAGCACGGCGGCATCGATCTCGGCCTTGGGGCGATGCGCCATGCGCAGGCCGAAACCCATGTTCTCGGCGACAGTCATATGCGGGTAAAGCGCATAGGACTGGAAGACCATGGCAATGCCGCGCTCACCCGGCTCGGTGGTGGTGACATCACGGCCGTTGATCAGAATCTTACCGGTCGAGACGATTTCAAGCCCGGCGATGATCTTCAACAGCGTTGACTTGCCACAGCCGGACGGCCCGACGGTGACAATGAACTCGCCCTGTTCGACGCTGAGATCGATGCCGCGCAGCGCGTGGTAGCTGCCATAATTCTTTTGTATCTGCCGGAGTTCAAGACTGGTCATGGAGCCCTGCTTGCGAAATCAGTTTCGGATCGGGTGGGCGACGCCTTGAAGCCATGGTCGCTCATCCCTTGACCGCTCCCATGGTGAGGCCGGTGATGAAGTGCTTCTGCATTAGGAAGAACATGGCAACCGGCGGCAAAGCCACGACGATGGTGCCGGCCGAGATCAGGTTCCAGGCCGAGACCCATTCGCCGCGCAGGTTGGCGAGGCCGGCGGTTACCGGTTTGACGGTATCGCTGATGGTGAGGACGACCGCCCAGAAATAATCGTTCCAGATAAAGGTGAAGAGCAGGATGGCCAGCGCCGCGAGAGCCGGCCGCACCAATGGGACCACGACATGTACCAATGTCTGAAACGGCGTCGCGCCCTCGGCCCTGGCGGCCTGAAACAGTTCTCCCGGCAAGGCGGCGATGAAGTTGCGCATGAACAGTGTCGCAAACCCGGTCTGGAAGGCGATGTGGAAGATGATCAGGGCGGCCATCGTGTCGTAGAGGTTGAGCCGCACCATGAGATCGCGCACCGGGATCATCATGATCTGGTGCGGCAGGAAGTTTCCGCCGACGAACAGGGCGAAGACGAGCATGTTGCCGCGAAAACGGTAACGGGCGAGCACGAACCCGGCGAGCGTGCTCAAGATGAGAACGCCGATCACCGAGGGGATGGTGATCGTCAGGCTGTTGAGGAAGTAGCGGGCCATCGGCGTCTGGGTGAAGACCGCCGTGTAGTTGTCGACCAGGCCGAATTGGGTCGGCCAGCCCCACAGATTGCCGCCCATGACATCCTGCGTAGAGCGGAACGAGGTAAGGATGATGGCAAAGAGCGGCGCCAGCCAGACAATCAGGATGCCGACCACCAGCACGACATAGAGGCCACGCTGCCAAATAGCAGTCTCGGGAATCGGGCGGGGAAACATCAGCCGCCTCTTTCATCGGCGCGGATCATCCGCGTCAGGTACCAGGCGATGAAGACCGCCATGATCACGAACAGCACCGAGGCAATGGCCGCGCCATAGCCGAAGCGGTAGGAAAATATGGACTGCTCGAACATCTGATAGGCAAGCACCTCGGACGAACCGAAGGGGCCGCCGCTGGTCATCACCGAGACCATGTCGAAGGAACGCAGTGCGCCGACGACGGTGACGGCGATGGCGATAAAGGTGACCTGCGTCAGCTGCGGCAACACGATGTGGCGCAGCATGTTCCAGCCCCTGGCGCCGTCGACCCGCCCGGCGCCGATCAGGTCCTCGCTGAGATTGTTGAGGCCGGCGAGATAGAGCACCATGCAGAAGGCGATCTGCGGCCACAACGCTGCGATCACGACGGCGAAGGTGACGAAGTTTTCATCCGACAGTACTGCCGGGGCGGTCGCGCCGAAGGTGCGGAAGATCAGGGCGAGAAGTCCGAATTCCGGCGTATAGACCCAGGTGAAGACAACGCCGACGGCAACCGAAGCCAGCACCAGCGGAATGAAGAACAGCGATTTGAGCAGGCGCATGCCGCGGATTTTCTGGTTGACGAGCAGCGCGATGGCGAGGCCGAGCGGCGGCGCCAGCATGAACATCACCAACCAGATCAGATTGTTCTTCAGCGAAACATAGAACTGCGGGTCGGCGAACAGTTCGCGGTAGTTGCCGAGGCCGATCCAGACCATCGGGCTGAAGCCGTCCCATTCGTGCAGGCTGATCCATAGGCTCTCGACCGCAGATGCCAGAATGACGACGGAAAACAGCACAGCGGCGGGCAGAATCAGAAGTGTCGGTGTCAGCCACCAGCGATGGCGGCGCCAAAGCTTCGTCATTTTGGGAGACCTCATTCACGGAAAGCATCGGGGAGCAGAGCACGAACCCCGCTCCCCTCCGCTGGGAGGCGCTAGATCTTGAAGATCCGGCGACGAGTTCCCTCGAGACGCTGAAGAATGGCGTCCCGGCGCTCCGGCTTGGCCATGAATTCCTGGAAGCCGACCAGGCCGGCCTGGGCCATGTCGGGATCGGTGTCACGGTCGTAATATTGCGACGTGCCGGCCACCGTCTTGAGGCTTTCCACAGCCGCGTTGACCAGCGGATCCTTGCTGGCCGGAAGGTCGTTGCGCGGCGGAACGTTGCCGCCAGGTTCCAGATAAGGGCCGAAATTTTCCGGCTGGTAGAAGAAGGCGAGGAACTCGCGGGCACCCGCCTTGTTCTTGGCGTTGGCCGGGATGTGGACCGAATTGACCGAGAATTCTTCGTAGCGGTCGAGGGCGCCGTCAATCTTCGGGAAAGGCGCGAATGTCAGCTGCTCGAGATCCTGCTCAGGGAAAGTAGCCTTCACGAAGGCACCGAGGTTCATCATGCCGGCCTTCTTCTGGGCGAGGAAGGCGCCGGCCTCCTGCCAGCCGAACGAGGTTTGATCCGGGGTGAAGAAACCCTGCTTGATAAGCTCTTCCCAGTCGTCGAAAACAGGCGTCAGCGCCGGGTCGGTGTAAGCCATCTTGCCGTTCATCAAGGCAAAGTGCTTGTCCAGACCATTGATCCGCAAGTTCATCTGGTCGAACCATCCGGCCGCTGGCCAGAGTTCCTTGGTGCCGATGCTGACGGGGATTAGGCCTGCGGTCTTGGACTTCTGGCCGTAAGCCAGGAATTCGTCCCAGGTCGCCGGTACCGTAAGTCCGTGCTCGGCAAAGACGTCCTTGCGATAGAACATGCCCCACATCGTGCCGCCAGTCGGCAGGCCATACTGCTTGCCGTCGACAGTGACGGCACCGGTCATGGCACCCAGCACGTCCTTGTACTTTTCCTTCTCGAACAGATCCGAAATGTCGTCGAACAGGCCGCGGGTGACGAAGGCGCGCATGCGGTTTCCGGAGAACCAGAAGCAGACATCCGGCGCCCCGGCGACAAGGTAGTTGCGGATCGCGGTCTTGTGGGCCTCGTGATCCATATTGTTGATCACAACCTTGGTGCCGGACTGCTTCTCGAAGTCGGCCGCAATGCGCCGCAAGATCCGCAGGGCATCGGCATTGTTTTCGTCTGAAATGATGGTGACTTCGCTCGACTGGCTGAGTGCCGGCATCGGGAAGCCCGCGAGGGCTCCAGCGGAAATGCCCCCAGCTCCCTTCAGGAAATTGCGCCGCGTCGACGGCTTTTCAATCCACTTGAACGTCATTGTTACTCCTCCCGTGTTGTCAATTTCTCTACTGGCACACCGGCCGGCGCGGTTGTTCTTCTCACCGGCACCGCTCACCTCCCGGGCAAGGGAATATGCTTGCCCGCTCCTTCAGAGCGCGGTGATATTGCTAACCGGATTAATTTCGCTGACCCCAGGTTCGGGTGTTGAACAGTCGGGCAAACTTATGCATACGTTTTCTCGAGAGGCAATAATTAATTTACAAAATTAAGAAAGCGGATCCGTGAAGCTCAAGGGTGACCCGAGCACGACTCGGGCGATGAACCGCAGACTGATCCTCAATCTCTTGCGGCAGGAAGGAGCGCGCAGCCGGGCCGACATAGCGTCAGTTACCGGCCTTAGTCCGGCAGCGGTCACCTTCGTCGTGGCCGACCTCATCGAGGATGGCCTGCTGATCGAAGGCAAGACAGTCGTGGGCTCGGCTGGGCGCCGCCCTATCCCGGTGGATATCAACTATGCCAACGGCCTTGCCATAGGTTTCAAGCTGATGGTCGGATCGGTCGAATGCGTGGTCACCGATCTTGCGACCAATCCGCTGGGCTCTCTGCGCGTCAAGCTCTCGGACAGCGATCCCGACCATATCATAGCGACCTTGGCCAAGGCGGTGCCGGAGCTGATTTCGATTGTCGATCGGCCCGCTGCCAAGCTTGCCGGGATCGGCATTTCAATGCCTGGCGTCATAGACAACCAGAAGGCTGTGTGTATCCGCAGCAATCGCTACAACTGGGACAACGTTCCCCTTGGCCCGATGCTGGCCGAACTGGTAGACGTCCCCGTGTGGCTTGAGGACGACACCAATGCCTATGCCATTGCCCAGCAACTCTTCGGCCTCGGACGCCAGCACCGCAATATGGCCGTGCTGGCGATCGGCGTCGGAATCGGCTGCGCGCTCGTCTTCGATGGCAAACTCTATCGCGGCGCGAACGGTGCCGCCGGCAAGTTCGGCCACAGCTCTTATGAGGAGAACGGCCGCCTTTGCGAGTGCGGAAAACGCGGCTGCTTGATGGCCTATTACGCCGAGCCGGCGATCCTGCGCACCTGGCGCGAAGCCACCGGGCACAACGAAACGGATAGCAAAGTCAGCCTTATGGCAGCCTTGGCAGACCGCGAACCGCGAGCCGTCGCCATTCTCGAAGAAGCCGGACATGGCATCGGCCGGCATCTCGCCAATCTTGTCAACATCACCGACCCGGAGGTCATTGTCGTCGGCGGTGAAGCCGTGTCGTTTGGCGATGCGCTGTTTGGCCCAATGCGGCTGACGCTTGGGAAAAATACCTTTCGCGCGGCACCACCAATGCTGCTGGACTGGGAGGACAATTCCTGGGCAAGGGGAGCGGCTGCTCTCGTAACGCAGAAACTCTTTGATTTCGAAACATCTGCCGGCAACGCCGCTCCGCTTTCAAAGCCGGCCCTATGGTCGGCATAGGTGAGTGAAACAGACAGCCCTGCGCCTCAGGCCGCCCGAACGCTGCGCGCTCCACGCGCCCAGGCCGGCAGCCAATCGCCATGCGCAACCAGCAAATCATCGACCAGCGACCATATCTGGTCGAGGTCGAGCTCGGCCGCCGTGTGCGGGTCCATCATCGCCGCGTGATAGATGTGCTCGCGGTTCTCGGTCATCAGCGCTTGGACCGTCAGCTCCTGGACGTTGATATTGGTGCGGATCAGCGCGGTGAGCTGCACCGGCAGGTCGCCAATGAACGTGGGTTGAATGCCGGAGGCGTCGACGAGGCATGGCACCTCGGCCGCGCAATTATACGGCAATGTCGTGATGCAGCCATTGTTGCGGACGTTGCCGTAGATCACCGACGGCTCGCCGGTCCAGACCGAGTTCATGATCGAGGACGCATATTCCTTCGACTGCTCCACTTCGATCTTGTCAGCCGAGCGATAGGCTTCCGCTTGCCCCTTCCAGCGTTCGATCTGCTCGATGCAGCGCTTCGGGTATTCGTCGAGCGGGATACCGAATTTCTCGATCAGATCCTCGCGCCCGTCCTTGATGAAATAGGGCGTGTATTCCGCGAAATGTTCGGAGCTCTCGGTGACGAAGTAACCGAGGCGCTTCAGCATCTCGTAGCGCACCTTGTTCGGGCAGCGCGGATTCCATCCAGGCTTCGGCGCCCGCCCTTCGCTGTAGGCGCGCAGCAGATCCGGATAGAGATTGCGGTAGGAGCCGTCCGGCTGGCGATGCTCGAACTTCAGGTAGAAGGCCATGTGATTGATGCCGGCCGAGCGGTAGCGAATCTCCTCGCAGGGAATGTCGAGATCATGCGCCAGCTCCATTGCCGTGCCTTGCACCGAATGGCAGAGGCCGACCTGCTTGATGTCGGGGTATTTCTCCGCGATCGCCCAGGTGTTGATCGCCATCGGGTTGACATATTGCAGCATGATCGCCTGCGGGCAGACCGCGAGCATGTCCTCGCAGATCTTCCAGAGATGCGGCACGGTTCTCAACCCTCGCATGATACCGCCGACACCGAGCGTATCGGCGATGGTCTGGCGCAGCCCGTATTTCTTCGGAATTTCGAAATCGGTCACCGTGCAGGGCTCGTAGCCGCCGATCTGGAAGGCGACGACGACGAAATCGGCGCCCGCCAGCGCCTTGCGCTGGTCCGAATAGGTTTCGGCTTTGGCCTTTACGCCAAGCGTCGAGATCAGCTTGCCGACGACGATTGCGCTTTCCTCGAGCCGTTGCGGATTGATGTCCATCAGCGCGATCGTCGCGCCGGATAAAGCCGGACGCTGCAATATGTCGCCGACGATGTTCCTCATGAACACCGTCGAGCCAGCTCCGATGAAAGCGACCTTGGGATTTCTTGCCACAACAACCTCCGGCATAAGCAATTAGGCTACCTCGAAAGCGGCTTTGACCAGCCGTTCGGTGTAAGCGGTCTTGGGATGGGACAGGACTTCGTCGACCGGCCCCTCTTCGACGATCTTGCCGTGCTGCATGACGATGACGCGGTGGCACAGCGCCCGCACGACCTTGAGGTCGTGCGAGATGAAGATGTAGCTCAGGCCCCGTTCGCGCTGCAGCTTGCGCAGCAATTCGATGATCTGCGCCTGGACCGAGAGATCCAGCGCCGATGTTGGCTCGTCGAGTACGATGAATTCCGGTTCGAGCGCGACGGCGCGGGCAATCGCAATACGCTGGCGCTGGCCGCCGGAAAACTCGTGCGGGAAGCGCGAGAGGATATCGCCGGGCATGCCGGCGCTGATCAGCGCCTCGCGCACCCGCTCGATCCGATCGTTCCTGGTGGCGCCCATGCGGTTGACGACCAGCCCTTCCTCGATGATCTGGCCGATCGTCATGCGCGGGTTGAGCGACGAGAACGGATCCTGGAAGACGACCTGCATGCGCGACCGCAACGGCCGCATCTGCGCCCGCGAACAGCCATGGATCGGCCGGCCATCGAAATAGATCTCGCCGCTGTCCGTGGTGTTGAGCCTGAGCAACGCCTCGCCGAAGGTGGTCTTGCCCGATCCGGATTCGCCAACGAGACCCAGCGTCTCGTGCCGCCGAAGGGTCAGGCTGAGGCTGTCGACGGCGACGAGTTCGCGCAGGTCCGGCCTCATGAACGTGCCATGCCGCAGCATGAAGGAGACGCGCACATTCCTAGCTTCAAGAATAACGTCGGCGCCTTCCGGCAACGGATTTGCCTGGCCGCGCGGCTCGGAGGCAAGCAGGTGACAGGTGTAGGGATGCTGTGGATTGGCGAACAGCTTCTCCGTCACATTGTGCTCGCGCATCTCCCCATGCTGCATGACGTAGACATAGTCGGAGAACTGCCGCACCACGGTCAGGTCATGCGTGATCAGGATCACCGCCATGCGCAGTTTCTTCTGCAGGTTTCGGATGAGATTGAGGATCTGCGCCTGAACCGTGACGTCGAGCGCCGTCGTCGGCTCATCGGCGATCAGCACATCGGGATCGTTGGCCAGCGCCATGGCGATCATCACACGCTGGCGTTGGCCGCCGGAAAGCTGGTGCGGGTATTGTTTCAGCCGCGCATGGGGCTCAGGAATCTGTACCTGCTGCAGCAGCTCGAGCGCTCTTGCTTCGGCCTGCCTGCGGCTCATCTTGCGATGCACCCGTATCGCCTCGACGATCTGGCTGCCGATCGTGTAGATCGGGTTAAGCGAACTCATCGGCTCCTGAAAGATCATCGAGATGCGGTCGCCGCGCAGTTTGCGCCGCGCACGCTCGGAAAATTTCAGGATGTTGGCCCCGTTGTATTCGACAGTCGATTTCGGCGACACGACTGCGCGCTTCGACAACAGTCCCATGACGGTGCGCGCCGTCACCGACTTGCCCGATCCCGACTCGCCGACAATGGCGATCGTCTCGCCGCGATAGAGCTGGAAGGAGATGTCCTTGACGGCTTCGATCATGCCGTGTTCGACCTTGAAATCGACGGCGATGTTGCGGGCATCAATGACCGGGTTTTCCGAACGGCCGTCATGGTCGAGCCGGACAGGCGGTGCGAAGGATTTGACGAGCGCGTGTTGCATCATGTCATGCTCAATAAGGATCGACCGCATCGCGCAGTCCATCCCCAAGCGCGTTGAACGCGAAGACGGTGACAAGCACGAAGCCGACCGGCGAAAGGATCCAGGGATAAGTGCCGATGACCGAATAGGTCGCGGTGTCTTGCAGCATCAGGCCCCAGGAGATCAGCGGCGGCTTCACCGCGAAGCCGAGAAAACCGAGGAAGGATTCGAGCAGGACCACGCTGGGGATTGCCAACGTGACCGCAACGATCACGTGGCTCATCACGTTCGGAAAAATGTGTTGCATGATGATGCGGCCATCTGTGGCGCCGACCGCCATCGCCGCACGAACGTAGTCGATCCGCGCCAGTGCCAGGGTCTTGCCGCGCACTTCGCGCGACATCTGCGCCCAGCCGAGTGCCGACATGACAACGATCACGAAGGCCAGGAAGACATTCGTCGGCGCCGTCACCGGAACCAGCGAGGTCAGCGCCAGATAAAGCGGCAATTGCGGAAACGCGAGCACCAGTTCGACGAAGCGCTGGACCCAGACATCGAATGTGCCGCCGAAATAGCCCGACACCATGCCGACCGTCGTGCCGATCACGGTGACGATGAAGACCACGGTCAATGCGATCATCAACGAGATGCGCGAACCATAGATCGCACGAGCCAGCACATCGCGACCGAATTTGTCGGTGCCAAGGAAGTGCACCGGCTGGCCGTCGGTCGAGCCGAAGAAGTGCCGGTTCGCGGGAAGCAGGCCGAGCAGTCTGTACTCCGCTCCCTTGATGAAGAAGCCGAGCAGCCGCGGATGGTCGTAGTCCGGCCCGACGACGGGTTGGAAGGTAACCGGGTCGAGGTCTTCCGAATCCGCCAGGGCATAGACGCGTGGCTGGAAGACGAAGTTGCCGTCCTTGTCATGGAAGCTCATCATCTGCGGCGGGGCGAAGCCGACATCGGTCACCTTGGGATCCATCGGTGCGAAGAAGTCGGCAAACACCGCCAGCAGCACCAGAAACGCGACCAGGATGAGCCCGGCCATGCCGGTCCAGGACCGTTTCAGGCGGCGCCAGACGAGTGCGATGTAACTCTCATTGCCGCGCGGCTTGATCTTGGCCGGTTCCTCGGCAAGTGGCGGCAGCGAGGGCTCGAAAGCAAGCATCTCAGGACCCTGCATATTGGCGCACACGCGGATCGAGCATGACGAGCAGCATGTCGGCGATGATGTTGCCGACGATCAGCGTCGCCGACAGCACCATCATGAATGTCGCCGTGACATAGACGTCGCCCACCGCCATCGAGCCAACGATCGCCGGGCCGACGGTCGGCAGGGCAAAGATGATCGCGGTCTCGATCTCGCCGGTCAGCATATAGGGCAGCACCACGCCCTGATACATGACCAGCGGATGCAGCGCATTGGGCACCGCATGGCGCATCACGACCGCACCGCCGCTAAGGCCCTTGGCGCGAGCGGTTTCGACATATTGCGCATTCAGCGTGTCGAGCAGATTGCCGCGCATCACCCGCATGTTGTAGGCGAGCCCGCCGAAGGTGGCGATGGCGACAACCGGCCAGACATGCCGGACGAGATCGACGAACTTCGCCCAGGACCACGGCGCCCCGCCAAATTGCGGCGAGAAGAAGCTGCCGATCTCGGAGACGTTGAACTGGAAGACCAGCAGATAGACGATGATCAGCGCCATCAGGAAGCGCGGCACCGTCATGCCGAGGAAGGAAATCGCTGACAGCGCACTGTCGATCCAGCTGTACTGCCTAGTCGCCGCCCATATGCCGAAGGTGATACCGAGGACCGAGGCCAGCAGATGGCACACCAGCGCCAGGAGCAGCGTGCGCGGCAGGCGCTCGCCCACCACATCGGCCACCGGCTTATTGTAATAGAGGCTGTAGCCGAAATCGCCGCGGGTGATGATGCCGCCGATCCAGTTGAGATACTGGACGGGCAGCGGCTTATCGAGACCGTGTTCTATCCGATAGGCCTTGGCCTGCGCGTCGGCCTCGGCGAATGAGGCCCCGCCCTGATTGATCAACTGCGAGCGGATGTAGTCGGCATAGTCGCCCGGCGGCGCCTGGATGATGGCGAAGGTGACCAGGCTCAGAATGGCGAGGACCGGGATCGCCGACGCTATGCGCGTGAGCAGGAATCGCAACATCGGTCGGTCCGCTTCCTTGTCTAGCCGGTCGCTCTCTTTGAGCGTACGGAGGTTTGCTTTGTCCGGCCGCCGCAACCGGGGCCGGCGGGGGTGGCCGGCCGGGGTGGTATACCGAGTTGATGGGGGCCGTTTGGGCGGGGGTGCGCGGCAGCGGATCCGGGGCCCGAGGCTATTTGGGCTGGGTTT